>CAYFVI010000054.1:0-3908 GCA_964346525.1 uncultured Dehalococcoidaceae bacterium | reverse complement strand
CAGCATCGACGACTTCTACTACGATGCCTCGGCGATTCCCTCCGGGACCAGCCTGAAGGCCCAGTTCTCCACCGATAACAGCACCTGGTATAATTCATCGGGCACTCCCGGCGGCTGGGATACCCTCTCTCAGGGCTCGGCCAACATCAGCCTTTCCGGGCTGGGCTGGTCAGGGCCCAATTTCTATTACCATATGGAGTTCACCTCTGACGGCACCGATACCCCGGTGCTGGACGAGATAAGGGTCTACTTCTCCTCATACTTCACCTCAGGCGATCTGACCTCCTCCACCCATGACGGCGAGGATTACGGCAACTGGGACTGGCAAAATATCTCTTTTACCATCAATGAGCCATCCGGCACCGACCTCAAATTCCAGTTAAGGTCGGCGGCCACGGAAGGAGGCCTCAACCTGGCTACCTGGTACGGCCCGACGGGCACCGGCGACTACTACACCATCACCGGCACGGCGATTAACCCCATCCATGACGGTGACCGCTGGATACAGTACAAGGCGTATTTCTCCGGACCGGGGGATGTCACACCAAAACTGAGTGATATCACCATCACTTATACCGTGGCGCTTTCGTCATATAAAGTGGAAATCATCGGCGGCGGATACTGCCTGGTTTCGGATAATACCTCGGAGTGGGCGGCGGGATGGACCACCACCCCCGAGTTTTACTGTGAGACTACCCAGCGATAACGGCACATTCGTTTACCCAGCCGAATAAAAATCGCATGGAAGCAAAGAAACGTGGAAAGAAAATTTTATCTGCTGGCTGCGGTCGCCGTTATCCTCTTCATCAGCGGCGGGATATATGTCTACACCTACACCACGGCGACAGGAACAATCGGCATGCCCACGCCGACCGGGGATATCGCCACCGTTAATGCCACCGGCACTCAACCCAACTGGAGTTCTATTCTGACGCCGGTGAACAACGACGTAATTTTGAGGCCCATCGGCACCGGCGACGAGACCGAAATCAAGTACCAGTACCCGGCCACCGGAGACCACTGGGATAAAGTGGATGACACTTCTTCAGACGGCGATGGCACATATATTTATACTCCGTCCCTCAGCTGGGAAGAGGATTTATACAATACCGCCAATCACTCCACGCAGACGGCCGGCGGTGATATTCAATATGTTGAGGTCTTCATGGTGGCGCGGGCTTCCGCCAATGTCACGCAAGAGTCAGCCTACGCCCACATCAAGACCAACGGGGTAGAATACAACGGAGCTTCGGAGAACCTGTCCGCCAATTACACTTCATACTCGAGCCAGTGGGATCTGAATCCGCAGAGCGGCAGCCTCTGGACATGGAATGAGATCGATAACCTGCAGACCGGCATCGGTATGAGAGAGGGAGGTGTAGGCATAGACTCGTTTTGCACGCAGGTCTACACCAATATCAACTTCGATGCCCCTGCGCTGACCGGGAACACGCCGACCGGTGACCTGTATGAGATTACCGCGCACTCTGAATATGGCGGAAACCTGCAGGTGAGGGTCTACCTGACGAACACCGATGCGCTGCAGAAGGCATACGATTACATCGATATATATCTGTACCTGGAAAGCTCGCAGGAAGCCGGTGAAACGCCCGATTACCAGCTGATGAATCTGCAGGACGGCGTCGCCATCTTCAATCTGGTGGGGATAAGCGGCGGCAGCTATACCCTCTCCGTTACCGGTGGGACATATCAACTGCAGTCGCGTGAAACTTCAGAGTGGGAAGCGGGGTGGACGGTAACACCCGAATTCTACTGCGAGGCGACACAGCGTTAAACTAAGGGCATTATTTATAAAAGTTTAACGGAACCTTTACGAAATCTTTATGTTTTTTACGCCAATCTTTATGTCCCTGTGTTACATTTATAGCAGACCGATATAGGTGAAAGCGGCACCATGAGGAGATTGTTAATAATAATCCTGAGCATGTCATTCCGCTTCAAGCGTGCCATCACGCTCATCACGGTAGCGGCGATAATCCTCGCCGGCTTCATGGCGGTAAGGGGCACCATGCCGTTTATGCCCGTTTTCGGCACCAGCATGGAGCCCGAACTTCATGCCGGCAACCTCATCCTGATCGAAGCCAAGGACCCGGCGGAGGTCGAAGTTGGCGATGTTATCGTCTACAACGTCTCGCCGGCAATCCAGGATTACTATAATTACCCGCCGATAGTGGCACACCGGGTAATTGAAGTACGTGACACCCAATTTGGCATTGCCTGGCGTACCAAAGGTGATAACTCCGGCGAAGACCCCTTCACGGTTCGCACCCAGGACCTGCGCGGCACGGTAAGCAGCCAGATCCCCTTCCTGGGCTTCCCCTTCCTCTTCCTGCAGAGCCAGCAGGGGCTGATGTTCGTTATTATTGCCCTGTCGCTTTTCGCCCTATATCTCTATGCCAATGACATCAGCCGCGGCGGGCAAAAGATACATCGCGGCATATTTGCGCCGGTTATCAGGGAAACAGTACGTGATAATGAGATAATAGCCCAGCGGATGGACAACTCCGAGAAAGTGATGGCCCAGACACAGGATGCACTGAGCAGCTTTGCCACCGCCATGGCGGAATATGCCGAGCACCTTAAAAGCCACACGAGCGCTATCCAGGGGCTGGCCGAAGCGTCTCACGAACTCAAGCGAGGTGCCGCGGACCAGAATAAAGTCCTCGAGCATATAGTGGAGGCCCTGCAGCAGAGAAAGCCGCCCGTTGAGGAAACGCGGCCTCCAGAGAAACTGGCTCCTCCGGCACCGGAAAAGCCAGAAGCACCGGCAACGGAAAAACACCTGTATCCTCCGGGCTGTGTGAAAAGCCGGCAGCATGCCGGCGTGAGACGTGACATCTTCGGGGCATCTTAAATCCTGCCTGAACCACAAGGAGAGCCCCTAAGTATAGACCGCAATCACCACTGCCTCTCTGGGATTGTGTTCGTCAAATAAAATGACCGCCACCTTTCTTCCGGCGGTCATTTCACCTGTCTGGAGGTTGCGGGCCACCGTGATGTCCCCTAGGTAGACTTTATAGCTGCCCGCCAGCTGTACGGTCGCCGTGTAGGCACCGGAATCGAAACTCTGCAAGATTCCTTTTTTCAAGCCCAATTTGCCTTTCCCTCCTCGTGCTTAATTAAACCGCCCCCGTTTGCAGACGCTGGCGATATTCCCCGCGGCGGGGATTGTAAACAAGGGCAAAACCAAGCACCCTCCGCCTGGCCGTTACAGCCCTCTCCCTCTTTTCGTGGCTCGCCGGTCTGGCGTTAAGCTGTCGATTCATTTTGAGAATGGTCTCCCTCTCTTCAAGCCATAGCCCGAACTCGCTATCCGGGTCTCTGACCCCTAACTCATCCATGGCCCGCCGGCGGGAATGAATGCCGTTCTGGATGAGTACCTGTTCGTTGTTAACCTGACGGGTTATGTCCTGAGGCAGCACCGGGCTCCATACCAACCGCAGATGGTTTTTACCAAAGTCCGCCCCCTGATACTTCTTAAGCAGCCTGAGAATCATTTCATTCCGGCGGTTATAGGCGGCGGTGCGGATGATTCGCTTGCGCCGTACCTTCTGCAGCAGCGGATGGAGCTCGATCTCAAGTGCCACCCCGGACAAATCTCTCTCCGTACCGCCGAAGGCGGAGCGGGGCGATTCGGAAATATCATGCAGGGTACGGTAGAGCAGGTCGATATAATTGATGTGCAGGTTGACGCCGCCGCCCTGAAGCAGGTCAAGCAGGTAGGCCTTGGCGTCCTCCGGAATATTCCACACCGCCCCGGGCCTGATAGCGATATCCTCGGACTCCTCCACGTTCTCTAGGACCGCGATTGGATTTCCGGACAGTTCCAGTATCCGTGATAACTGGCTCATCGCCCGGTTCAGCTCGCGCTGAGATTCCATGACCTG
>CAYFVI010000053.1:0-7900 GCA_964346525.1 uncultured Dehalococcoidaceae bacterium | reverse complement strand
CTGACCACGGCGCAGGCCGTCAAGGAGGAGCTCATCCGGCAATTGTGCAGCTGTGTCCAGTGGCAGCGTTCCGTGGAATATATGATTGATGAGGGAGTGACCACCTTTGTTGAAATAGGACCGGGAAAGGTGCTCACCGGCCTGATAAAGCGCATAAACCGCGAAGTCCAGACGGTTAATATCGGGGATGCGGAGGCGGTAGGCACCAGTCTGGCATAATCCAAGGAGGTAAACATGGACTTATCCGGCAAAGTAGCCATTGTGACCGGGGGTGCCCGTGGCATCGGGAGGGAGATTGCGCTCAGGCTGGCCGAAGCTGGCGCGAACGTTGTCGTCAGCGATGTTGCCGATGCCGAGCCAGTGGCTGAAGAGATAAGAAAAACAGGACGGCAGAGCCTGGCGGTCGCGACCGACGTCACTTCCGCGTCTGACGTTGCCGCTCTGGTGGAAAAAACGGCTGAGAAGTTCGGGCGGATTGATATTCTGGTGAATAACGCCGGCATCGCCCGCGACCAGCTTCTGATGCGAATGTCGGATGAGGACTGGGAGGCGGTGCTCAACGTGAACCTGAAGAGCGTTTTCCTGTGCACGCGCGCCGTACTGCGGCAGATGGTCAAGCAGAGGTGGGGTCGCATCGTCAGCATATCCAGCATTGTGGGCATCGTGGGCAATCCCGGGCAGGCTAATTACTCTTCGTCCAAAGCGGGGATAATCGGTTTCACTAAGACTATCGCCCGCGAGGTCGGCTCGCGGGGCATTACGGTCAACGCCATTGCCCCCGGCTTCATCATCTCCAGGATGACCGACCAGCTGAGCGAAGAGCAAAAAGGGGAGATGCTAAAGCGGATACCGCTCGGCTTTCTGGGCACGCCGCGAGATGTGGCCGAGGCGGTGGCGTTTTTAGCGTCAGAGGAAGCAAGATATATCACCGGGCAGGTCCTGGGCGTGGACGGGGGGCTGGGAGGACTTTAAGTTAACTGCCGGATTTTTTACCCAGTTTGTTTATATCCGGCCGGTGTCTGAGACCCCACTCCCGGAAACACTGGAGCACTTCCTCATCGCTGGGCTCGTGCCAGTAGCGATAGAAATCGGAAACGTAGAATTCCGGGCCGAAGCCGGAAACGCAGGCAATAACCCGGTTGGCCACCTTCTCCACCTTGGGCAGGGCTGCGGCCGAGGCCACCGGCACGGCGACGATTATCTCGTTGGGCTGGCGGTAGCGTATCGACTCCACCGCGGCCATCATGGTATACCCGGAAGCGAGCCCATCATCCACCATAATAACTGTTTTACCCTTGACCACCGAGGGAGGCCTTTGGCCATGGTAGAGCAGGCTTCGCTGGCGGATGTCGCCTCTTACCCGGCTCACCTGATAGTTTATCTGCTGCTGGCTCAGGTTAAACCGCCTCACCATGTCATCATTGAGTATGGTGGTGCCGTCATCGGTCACGGCGCCGAAGCCGCCTTCGGGGCTGAGGGGCAGGGGGATTTTGCGCGAGATGATGATGTTGAAGTCGGCGTTGAGCGCCAGCGCCACGCACAGCCCCACCAGCACTCCGCCATTGGGGATGGCCAGCACTACAGTAGGCCGGCTCCGGTATTCCGCCAACCGGGATGCCAGCTGCCGCCCGGCATCGTAGCGGTTCTCAAAAATCGGTTGCTGCCTGGTAAAACGCGTGCTCATTTTCTCAAAACCTCGGCTCTCAACTGATTAGTCTGAACTCGGTAACGTCCACCAGCCCCAGGTCGGTGAGTTTGAGCTCGGGGATGACGGGCAGGGCAAGGAAGGAAAGGGCGGCGAAGGGAGAGGAAAGCTTGCTGCCGAGCTCCGTGGCAACCTGCTCCAGCTTTTCCAGCTTGGCGACCACGCTTCCCAGCGGTTCATCGGAGAGCAGTCCGGCGATGGGCAGTCCCAGGCCGGCCAGCACTTTGCCATCGGCCACCGCCGCCAGGCCGCCCTGCTGGCGCTCTATCTCCCGAATCGCCGCCAGTATATCTTCATCGCTCGTCCCGACGGCAATAATGTTGTGCGAATCATGGGCTACGGAGGAAGCGAGGGCTCCCCTCTTCAGCCCGAAGCCGGACACCATCCCTTTTCCAATGTTGCCGGTCACTTTATGCCTTTCCGCAACCACCAGTTTAAGTATATCCCTGTCCGTGTCAGGAACAACCTTGCCATCAGCTATCCTGACCTTCATCAAACGTTTGCGGGTAACAATCTGTCCCGGTACGACCTCAATAACGGGCAACTCGTCTGCGGGCACCGGTAACCCCAAATTCTCCAGAGTCACCGGCTTCATGTTCACCGTGCCGGTTACGGCGCGCTTGTCCATTTCCGGCAGTGAGAATAGTGGCTTTCCCTCTCTGGCGACCAGCTTGCCGCGGTAGAAGACCATGTCCACTGATATGTCCTTAAGGTCATCCAGCACCAGAATATTGGCAAAGTAGCCGGGGGCAACGGCCCCCAGACCATCAAGGCGGAAATAACCGGCGGCATTGATGGTGGCCATCTGGATGGCCCGCACCGGCTCAAGGCCAAGTCTAATCGCCTTGCGCACCACGGCATCGATGTCTCCGTCGTGGAGCAGGTCATAAGCGCTGCGGTCGTCAACCACCAGGATGCATCTTTTATAGGTCTTTTCGTTGACCAGCGGCAGCAGAGCCTCCAGGTTCTTTTCCGAAGACCCCTCCCTTATCATAACGAACATGCCCTTGGCCAGCTTTTCCCCGGCCTCTTCCAGGGTCACTGACTCATGGTCGGAGCCAATGCCGGCGGCGATATAGGCATTGAGGTCTTTTCCCCTGACTCCCGGTGCATGCCCATCGATAATTTTACCCTGGCTCAGAGCAATCTTGCGCAGCATACTGGCGTCGCCGTGGATGACCCCGGGAAAGTTCATCACCTCCCCTAGCCCGATGGCCTCCCGCCAGCGCAGTATCTGGCGTATGTCCTCGGGGCTGATGCTGGCGCCCGATGTCTCAAGATGGGTTGACGGCACGCAGGACGGCGCCATCAGGAACAGGTCGAGGGGCAATTTGCGGGCGCAGTCAAGTACGTAACGCATCCCTTCCCGGCCGCAGACGTTAGCGATTTCATGCAGGTCGGTGACGATGGCCGAAGTGCCCCGCGCTACCACCGCCTGTGCGTACTGGCCGACGTCAAGCAGCGAGCTTTCCAGGTGAACGTGTCCATCGATAAATCCCGGGGCAATGTATTTGCCGGAGACGTCTACAGTTTGTTTTGCCTTACTGTAATCTCCCACCCCGGCGATGCGATCGCCGCAGATGGCAACATTCCCCGATATTACTTCGCCGTTAAAGGTGTTTACCACCTTGGCATTGTCCAGGATGAGGTCGGCGGGCTGGTCTCCTCTGGCCACGGCGATTAACCTGGACTGCGTTGTCATCGTGTTTCATCCTCTAGGTAGCAGATATCGGGCAGGTTGCGGAATTTCTGGTTGGCGTCCAGACCATAACCAACGAGGAACTTATTGGGCACGGTAAAACCGAGGTAGTCGATGTTCACGGTGACTTCCCGCCTTGAGGGTTTGCTGGTGAGGGCACAGACCTTAACCGAAGCCGTCTTTTGTTTTTGCAGGTAGTCAAGAAGGAAGGCGGTGGTGAGGCCCGTATCCACAATGTCCTCCACTACCAGCACGTGCCGGTCCCGCACCGGAGTCTCCAATTGCTTTACCACTTTGATTTTGCCTGAGGTCTGGGTGCTGCTGCCGTAGCTGGACAGGCCGATGAAATCCACCTCAAGCGGGAAGTCGAGATGGCGGATAAGGTCGGCTAAAAATACAAAGGAACCCCTGAGGATACCCAGCAGAAGGGGGTTTTTATGGCGGTAGTCTTGGCTGATTTCGGAAGCGAGGCGCCTGACAGCGGTCTCAATCTCTTTGCGGTCGAAAAGGATGTGGAGTTCTACTTTGGAGTTCATCTCTGGTTGAGATTATAAACCTAACCCGTTTGCCTGTCCACCGTAGAACTGCAGGCCGGTTAGGCGTTCACTTGACATTTGGCAAAATTAAGTACCGATGAAACATGTCAGTCGGTCAAAGTTGACGCTATAATCTATACAACGTTTTAGCTGTTAAGAGTCTAAAACCTGTAGCTAACCATTGCCGGTCAGTAGGGACCAAACTATGCCGACTCTAGCGTCTGCCCCTTACCACGAAGAACAGAATAATCAGAATAACAATAACGGCAATTCCAACCCAGGTCAGCATTAATATTTGCCCTCCTTTTGGCTAAGAATTAAGGAATCTAAGCATTTACTGTACCAGACTGCAATCTTTTAGAATGATATTCCTTTCATAGCCAATGTATGTGCCCCGTACGGTGGCGGTTTGGCCTTCGGTCAGGCGCGATAAATGGGCACCGTGCTCGCGGCTGAAAGAACAGCGCACCTGCCAGGTTACCCGGCCTCCGGCACCGCCCAGAATAATGTAGAAAATATCCAGGTTGTCCCTGGCAAATACTTTGTCCACGGTTCCGGTTACCTGCAGTATCTTGTTCATTAATTTATTATTCGTACCTGACTTGTCCGAATTGAAGGCGGCATTAAGTTCTTCAACGGTTGCGTCGATGATACCGGTAGCTTTGTCGGGTTTCAACGTCGGGGCAGCCTTCGGTTTCGCGGCTGGTGTCACCTCTGCTTCAGCCTCGATTTCAGCAACTTGCTCCGGTTCTGGTTCAGCTTCAACTTCTGCCGCCGCTACCAGCTCCGGTTCGGCCACCGGTTTCTCCTCGGCAACGGCTTCACCTTCCAGTTCGGCGGTCGGTTCGATCTCGCCCTCTGTTTTAGCCTCGGCTTCAACCTCAGCTGCCGGCTCCGATGGCTCTGGTGTCTCAGGCTCTATTTCTGGCTCTGGCTCCGGCATTGGCGGAGGCTGTGGTTCAGGTTCAGGAGGCGCGGCGGGCTTTGGTTCCGGCGCTGATGGTGCTGGCTCTGCTTCAACTTCCGCAACCGGTGCCGGCTCCGTTTCGTCTTCTGGACCCGGACCTGGCTTATATCCTCTCTCCTCCTGTATCTGCCGGTATGTCTTGTCTATTTTCTTAAAAGCATCGGAGAGGAGCGGATTCCCACACCACTGGCAGGCCCAGTCTTCTGTTCTAAGCGTTTCGCGACCACAATTAGGACATTTTGGCATATGAGCCCTCTTTTCCACAGATTATACCATATTATATTCGGATGTAAACTAGCGGTGGGCTTTTGACTTTTGGCATTCAGCTACGGCCCTGCGCAGAAAGCAAATTTGTAATATTTTTGGAATAGTGCTCAGGGCGTAATAACCACTTTGCCTGCATCACTGGAGCCAACGACCTCCAGCGCTTGGGGAAACTCTTCCAGCGGGAAGGTGTGCGTTACCGCTTTTTCAACCGGCAATGAGGTTCTTTCCAGCATGGAGATGGCATCTTTGAATATCAATGCGGGATAACCCCAGGAGCCGTGAATATCCAGGTCCTTATGACAAATAAAGAACGGTATAATTTCGGTTGGGCCGTTGTTGGTGAAGTTGCCGACCTCAACGAGTTTCCCCCCGCGACGGGCAAAATCGAGCGCCTCTTTAAACGCATGAGGTGTACCGGCCGCCTCAATTACCACATCAGGCCCAACCCCTTCGGTGGCTTCTTTCACCTTTTCCAGGCGCTCTTCGGCCGGCAGCCGGCCATCGATGAGCATGTCAGCACCGAGCATGCTCGCCTTATTCAATCTTTCCGATAGCAGGTCCTGCGCGATAATCAGCCCGGCCCCACTATAGCGCAGAGCCGCAACTACCATCAGACCTATCGGGCCAGCTCCCAGCACCATAGCACTGCGCCCGACGCCATATCCATGCCCCATAAATGGTTCTCCCGGGCTGTAAGCACGTTCCACCGCTCTAATGGCCGTGCTGAGCGGTTCAATGAGAATCGCCCGCTCCAGAGGTATGCTTTCCGGTATTTTAAATACGTTGGAGCCGGGAAGGACATAGATGTATTCGGCATAGCCTCCCCACAAACTCGGCCCTTTTTTGGTCGGGGTAAATCCGTACACTATATTTCGGCTGGGACAGAATGCGGGGCGATGCGGCATATTCCGGCAATAATAACAGCGACCGCACACCTTGCCGCTTGGCGCCAGTGCCACCCTGTCTCCGGCTTTCAAAGGCCCATTGAATATGCTCATGCTTTCATTGGCTTTGCTACCCAATTTCTCGATGGTTCCGATGATTTCATGCCCCGCGATGAAGGGAAACTGGGCGGCCATGGGAAAACGTCCGAGGAATACATGTTTATCGGTGCCGCAGATACCGCAGGCCTCGACTTTCAGCAGGGCACTGTCCTCGGCCACTTCGGGTATCCCGAATTCCTCTATTTCCATCTTCTCCGGGGCGAGGAAAACCCAGGCACGACATTTGGCCATTGTCTGATACCTCCTGTTCAATAATGCGCGAACAGATAATTCAGTTCTGAAGAGACATAATACCACCGTTAACCCTGCGGTGCAAAAAATCATAAAAAAGACCTGAAAATCAGGTCACGGGTATTAACAACCTGCACCATATTGACAGCACGGTCATATTGGTATACTCTTATGCACAAAATATGTAAAAGGGGGGCAGAGATGGAGAAATCGTCTACCGGTCTGGATGAAAATGTCGCCGGATTACTGTGCTATGTACTGGGCTGGGTGAGCGGGCTGGTCTTCATCCTCATCGAGCAGGAAAGCAAGTTCGTGCGCTACCACGCCATGCAGTCGATTTACGTCTTTGGGGCTATAAATATCGCAGGTATTGTCCTTAATTGGATACCTTTTCTCGGTCCTTTTCTCGCTGGAATAGTCGGGCTTATTGGAGTGGCCCTGTGGATATTCCTCATGATAAGAGCTTACCAGGGAGAAAAGCCCAAAGTGCTCTGGGCAGGGGACTTTGCGGAGAAGTGGGTACAGAGAAAGGGAGATTGAGCCTGAACCGGCCTGCAAAACAAAAGGGGAGGGATTTTCCCCTCCCCCCTTTTTAATTAAATTTTTAGAGATTCAAAATGCTCAATCCACCTGCTTGAACCGGCCCTGCGGTGCTTGGCATATGGGACACTTGTCCGGGGCCGCGCCCTCGACGGTGTAGCCGCAGACCTGGCAGACGAAAAAGGGCTTCTCTTCCAGCTTCTGGCCGCTTTTGACTACCTGCAACGCCTTTTCGTACAGCGCATGGTGGATTTTCTCTACCTTGTTGGCGTAATCGAAGGTTACCTCCGCCCTCTTCACGTCTTCAGACTTGGCTGTCTCGATGAACTCCGGGTACATCTTGGTGAATTCATAATGCTCGCCACCGATGGCTTCCTGTAGGTTCTCTTCGGTGGATTTAATTTTGCCCATGGTGCTCAGGTGGTTGCGGGCATGTACCGTTTCCGCCTCGGCGATGGCCCGGAACAGCCGCGCCACCCCAGGCTGCCCATCTTTCTCCGCTCTCTCGGCAAAGAACAGGTAACGTCGGTTGGCCTGGCTTTCGCCGGCAAATGCCGCCCCTAGATTTTCCTGGGTATTGCCCATATGCGTGACCTCCTAGTCTGCTTTCATCCGCTGTGTATTTCTATCCAGTAATTATATCACTTCATTCCGCGGCTGTCTTGCTCTCGGGCTTCTCCGAAGACCCCATGATTTTCTGTCACATCTCCGCCGGACTGCAGACCTCCCCGCCCATCATGGCCATCATGTTACGCATCATCCCGGCCATCATTCTGGGCATAGCCCGGGAAGCCAGCGCTACCAGAATCCCACCGCCAACAGCCCCGAGGGCCGTCGCAACCATATATTTCCTGAGATTACAGCCTCCCTCAGACATCGCTATATCCTCCATTGCCAGACTGATATGTGTAATGATTGGATAATAATCTGCGCTGGTGATATTGTCAATAT
>CAYFVI010000052.1:0-11154 GCA_964346525.1 uncultured Dehalococcoidaceae bacterium | reverse complement strand
CCACCAAAATCAGGAAAGCCACTTTGGACCACGGCTGTGTTCATTCACTGGCCCTCTGGCTTGGCGGTTTCATTACCCTGGCCCTGGCTCTTGAAGGTTTGGAAGTCCTCACCATGGCGTACGAGTCCGAAGAGAGCTGGGGGCTTATCCAGCAATTGATAACGAAAGAGATAGGGCTCAGCTACTTTGGCATACAGTTTGCTCTGGGAACCATACTGCCCATTCTGGTCATGGGAACAGCGGAAATAGTGAGCTTGAATGAGCGGACAAAGACGTTATTGAGGTTTGCCTCGGCGGCCTTTATTCTCCTGGGCGTCTTTGCCATGCGCTGGAATGTGGTCATCGGCGGTCAATTATTATCCAAGAGCCTGAGGGGCTTTACCAGTTATGTCCCGCCGCTGTGGGGTGAAGCGGGTATTCTGGTGGCGGTCGTAATATTTCTATTGCCGTTTTTAATTATCTTTTTAATCAGTAACTTGCTCCAGCCCTGGCAGGCAGAGGCTCAGCCATCTGGAGTTAACCGGATGGGCCTGCGGGCGCGTTTTTAAAAAAGCGGAATCAAGGGGGATAATAATATGGCAATCTGGACTGAAACCTTAACTGGAAAGGGTACCGCACTGCGGGTAGGCGGCGGCATTACGGCGGTGGTTAGCCTGGCGGCAGGCTTGCTTTTCCTGTTCCGACCCGTGGCATGCAGCTTTGTGACCAGCTTTCAGGTGATTATCTGGGGGGCGCTTTTTATCGCTGGAGTACTGGCCTTTATCATCGGCTCGACTTTAGCGCGAAGATAACCCTGTGGTGATGATTCGGTACCCCTTGCTTATGCCGGGCTTTCCCCGTGCTTCAGATACGGGCATGACATAGCTCAAGCCTATAAGTCACTTTTTCCCCGAAAACAGGGGCTTCTGTCGTACGATTTAGAAGCTTTTTCCCCGAAAAAGAGGAATATTATCTGTAATAATAAACCCTCTTATCTCTATTGTGAAAATACTTACACTGCCATACTCTAAAATCAAACACTGTATTTTCATAAAAAGACTGGTATGAGGTTCTGGCCATCGGGAGAAGGAAACTCTCGAGGTTAGCGAAGGAGGTGCCAAGTGGTTGTCGGCGAGAGAATATCGATAACGGGAAACGATCTCGTTGAGAAGGTGGATAAACTCATACGTCAGGGAAATGTCCAGAAAGTCCGTATCATGCATCTGGGAAAACCGCTCATGGATATTTCGCTAGACCTCCATGATACGGCATCTGATGTACCACTGTTTCTCATCCCGGTGCACGCTGCGATAAGCAAAATTACCGAGCTCATAAACTATTGCACTATCGAAGTTGACTTGGTAGATAGAAGGTTTGCTTACGAGTATCCCGATTCCTGAGAGGAATCTATACGAGGCATTGCATTGCCGGGAAACGTTTTTAGTTGGAACGGGCAAAGCTGGCCTTCTTGATGATAGAAAGTGCTTCTAAGGCAGAGCAGATATGGTATGCAATCCCCCAATAAATGGACAATTAAGACCTTGAAGTCTGATACAACATGCCTTAGTTAGATACGCAGAATGAACGTAGCAATAGCATGCATTAAACAGGTACCTGATACCACTCAGATAAAAGTTGACCCGGTAACTGGCACCCTACTCAGAGAGGGTGTGCCTTTTATCATGAATCCATTTGATACACACGCACTGGAGGAAAGCCTCAGGCTTAAGGATAGATATGGGTTCCGGGTGGTGGTTATTTCGATGGGGCCTCCCAGCACTGAGGTTATACTGCGAAGGGCCCTGGCTGTGGGAGCAGATGAGGTAGTGCTGTTAAGCGACCGCTCTTTTGGCGGGGCCGACACTCTGGCCACCGGCCTCGTTTTGTCCGCGGCCATCGAACGACTGGTTCAGGACGCAGAAGCGGCGGTGGTCATTTGTGGCCGGCAGACAATTGACGGGGATACCGCCCAGGTCGGGCCGGGGATTGCTACGCGCCTGGGATATTCGCAGCTTACTTTTGTCGATGCTATCGAAAATATGGACCTTCAGGCGAAAAAGGTGACGGTTAGACGCAAATTGGGTGTCTACAGCGAACTGGTGGAAGCGCCCTTACCGGCCGTGATTTCCGTGGTGCGGGAGATAAATCGTCTACGCTATCCTACCGTGCTGAAGCGGCTGCAAGCTGAGGATGATGAGGTGACGCTGTGGAGTAACGAAGTGATGAAGCTGGACAACGAGACCGTCGGACTTAAGGGCTCAGCCACGAGAGTGAGCAAAATATTCTCTCCAGAAAGGGCCCAGGGTGAGATTTTGGGCGACGGTCTAAGCGACCCTGAAGAAGCCGCTCAGTTGTTAATCAGCAAGCTGGTCGAGAAGGATATAATTAAATTTTCAACTTTTAATTGAGGTTGCTGGAGTTCGGTATATGGCGGAGGAGAAGAAGATAAAGAAACCCAGAGGCGTGGCTCAACTCATTCCCGGCAAGTGTATTGCCTGCGGCGCTCGTTGCCAGAGCTCCTGTCCCAGAAGCGCCATTGAAATGGATGAGAAAGGAGAGCCAATCATCCTTGTCGACAAATGCAGTGGCTGCCGCAAATGCTTGGAGGTCTGCCCGGCGGATGCTCTGAAAATCTATTACACTCCGGAGGAGAAAAAGATTCTCGCCGAAATTGAGGCAAGGGCAAAGTCAGCCGCGGCCCTGCAAACTGAAGCAGCCAGCAAGGATGATGCCATACCGGCCAGGCTCAAAGAATACAATGATGTCTGGGTCTTTATCGAGCAAAGGTTCGGCGAGCCGGCCAGCGTTTCCTGGGAGTTGCTTGGTGTGGGCGCTGACCTGGCGAACACCCTGGGCGTGGAACTGTGCTCTGTGGTCATCGGCCATGAAGTGGAGAAGCTCTGCCAGGAATCATTTGCCTATGGTGCCACCAAGTCATACTTGATTGATGACTCCGTATTTCAGCATTATCGTACCGAGTCTTATTACCGGGCTATCTGCTATCTAGTGGAGAAATATAAACCGGAAATACTGCTCATGGGTGCCACCGGTCTGGGACGGGACTTAGCCGGGGCTGTGGCAACGAAGCTCCAGACCGGATTGACCGCCGACTGTACCGGCCTGGAAATCGGCGACAACCGCTCGCTGCTGCAGATACGCCCGGCATTCGGCGGCAATATTATGGCCACCATTTTAACCGAACGCGCCCGCCCCCAGATGGCTACTGTCAGGCCACATGTATTTGCCTTGCCCCGGAAAAATGGCGCTAAGCATGGAAAGATTATCCGGGAGCACCTGCCGGTAAGCGAGGAGAGCATCGCCGTCAAAGTGCTGGAGGTTATCAACACGAGCAAAGATGTGGTGGATATCACTTCCGCGGAGGTCATCGTCTCTGGAGGAAGGGGCATGTGCGCCAAGCAGAATTTTGACATTTTACAGAACCTGGCCAGCGAGTTAGGTGGTGTCGTCGCCTGTTCCCGTGGCGCGGTGGAAGCGGGCTGGATGCCTGCGGAACGCCAGGTTGGCCAGACAGGCAGGACGGTCAGACCCAAGCTCTACATTGCCTGTGGCATCAGCGGTGCCATTCAGCATCTGGTTGGCATGCAGCAATCGGACCTGATTATCGCCATCAACCAGGATAAATACGCACCTATCTTTGAAGTGGCCAATTATGGTATTGTGGGCGATGTAATGCAGGTGGTGCCGGCCCTTACCGCCCGGCTTAAAGAATTGCGTACCAAGGAAGAAGTAAGAGCGTAGCATCAGAACTGAAACAAAAAAGTAAATGATATCGTCTAATATCGTTGTATTCTCCATCGTTTTTGTCCTCGCCCTGGCACTGTTCATCTGGAGTTGTTTTAAGCGTTTCCGTTTACTGACCCTGGGGAACTTTGAAAATCGATTCGATAATCTGGGCAAACGTATCTGGAGCGTGCTTCTTTATGCTTTCGGCCAGCGGTGCACGGTTTCCCATGGCTACCGCTTTGGTTTAAACCACTCGGTTCTTTTCTGGTGCTTCCTGATTCTCTTTCTGGCCAATACTGAATTTCTGCTGAACGGACTTTTTCCAGAATATATCAGTCTTTCACGACTGCCGGAGGGTGCCTACCATTCTCTGGCTTTCATTTTCGACCTGGTATCGCTGGCGGCTCTGCTGGCGGTCTGTGTTGCCGTAGTCCGCCGTCTGGCTTTCCCACCCTCCTATATAGAGGCGCGTAGCCCTGACGCCTTTGTTATCCTCGGACTGGTGGCTGCCTTAATGCTCGCCTTTTTAGGTCTGCACGCCAGTGAAATCGCCTATGGGGAAGCCGCCGCATACCGGCCGGTTTCCAACTTTATTGCGGGCGCTTTTCTGTCCGGAGTTTCCGCGGAAGGGCTGATGGTATCGGCCAGATACCTGTGGTGGCTTCATGCTGTTGTTTTGCTCGGCTTCCTCAATTACCTGCCCTACAGCAAGCATATGCATATTCTGACGGCTATCCCCAACGTTTTCTTCCGCAATCTGGCCGGGGTTAATATCCCGCCTCGCGAGGAATTCAAAGCGGGCAATACCTTTGGCGTGGGACAGGTAAATGAGTTCACCTGGAAGGGTCTGCTTGATTCATATTCCTGCACCGAGTGTGGCCGCTGCTCTGATGTTTGCCCGGCAACCTTCACCAGTAAGCCGCTGAATCCCCGTCTGGTGGTCCATGATATCAAGGTGAACTTGTTGCAGAACGGGCCTTTGCTTGCCCGTGGTGAAAATATAAGACTACCTTTAATCGGGGGCAATAGAGAAGGCGGCATTTCCGAGGAGGTGCTCTGGGAATGCACCACCTGTGGTGCATGCATCGAAGTGTGCCCGGCGTTTATTGAGCAATTCCCGCGGATTATCGATATGCGCCGGCATTTGGTGGAAGTGAAAGCGAAGTTTCCCGAAGCGTTACTGAATCTTTTTGAGAATATGGAGCAGCGCTGCAATCCCTGGGGCATTGCACCTGCCGAACGTATCAAGTGGACTATGGAAATGGAGGTTAAACCTTTTGCCGCCGGTCAGACGGAATACCTGTTTTTCGTCGGCTGTGCCGGCGCGCTGGCCGCGCGTAGCCGGCGTACCACGCAGGCCATAGCCAGGATTCTGGATGCCAGCGGCCTTTCCTGGGGCATTCTGGGCAAGAATGAACCCTGCTGCGCCGATAGCCTGCGGCGTTTGGGCAATGAATTCCTTTTTGACAGGATGGTTAAAGAGAATGCCAGGCTTTTTCAAGAACAAGGCGTGAAAAAAGTCATTACCCAGTGTCCTCACTGTTACAGCACCCTGCACAATGACTATCGCCAGTATGGCATTGAGCTGGAGGTCAGACATCACACCGAATTAATTAATAGCCTGCTCGAAACGGGCCGGTTGAAGCTGGATAAGGTCGGAGACTTGGGCAACGTGGTCTTTCATGATTCCTGCTATTTGGGGCGCCATAACAAAATTTACCACGCCCCACGCAATGTCGTGGCCTCGGTTACCGGCCAGGCAATTACGGAGATGGACCGCCATTATGATAGGTCCTTTTGCTGCGGTGCCGGCGGTGGACATATGTGGATGGAAGAGAACATCGGCCAGCTAATCAACGTAGCGCGTGTCGAAGAAGCTTTGCAAAAGACCCCGGATACCATCTGTGTCTCCTGTCCCTACTGTATGACCATGTTTGAAGACGGGCTGAAAGACAAGGGCGTTGAGGAAAAGGTACGGGTGCAGGATGTGGCCGAGATTGTTGCCAGAGCGCTGAAATAGCTGAAATATAAAAGAGGGGAAGGCTGGTGCGCGAACAGCGGTCATTGACAGCCGGGCAAATCGAGTATTATACTCCCATCTGGGAAATATGGTACAAATGAAGAGATGATAGTCATCGACCGAAATAAGTGTGATGCTTGCGGGCTTTGTGTTGAGGTATGTACTTACGGGGTTCTGGTGCTCGTGGGAAAAGTGGTCGAGGTTGATGAGAAGCGCGAACGGCGCTGGTGCACACGATGGTGTTCGCTGTGTGAACTGGTCTGTTCCACCGGGGCGCTTGAGTACCCCTTCGATGTTGTTATCGAGGAGTAGCTGAGTTCGGCTATCCTGCCCTCTCGCCCTCCAGGAACGACTCCTGAACTGATTTCAGAGAATAATTCCGTCTGTTCTTGATTGGGACTATTGACATTAATCTGGAGCTTTGCTATTGTAGAGTAAGTTGACGAAAGCAGTCAACTATTTTATTTTTCATAATAAGAGGCAAGGTCTATGAAGCTTTCCACCAAAGGACGCTATGGAACCAGAGCGCTTTTGGATCTGGCCCTCCACAATACAGAGGAGCCGGTACTGCTCAGGGATATTGCCCAGAGGCAGCAGATATCGCTTCCCTATCTCGAGCAATTGGTGACTCCCCTGAGGGCCGGAGGGCTTGTCAGGAGTACCAGAGGAATAAAAGGCGGAATTTCCCTCGCCAGGCCCGCTGAAGATATCAGGTTGAGCGAGGTCATCCATCTTCTCGAAGGGCCAACAGCCCCTGTCGCTTGTGTCAATGACCCCAAACTGTGTGACCGCTCCGAGTTCTGTGTTACCAGGGATATATGGAGTGAGTTAAAAAATGCTATAGATGGTGTTCTGGGGTCTACAACGCTGCATGATTTAGTAGAAAGGCAGAAGAAAAAGACGCCGGAAAAGTCGATGTATTATATCTGAACTCGTCTCCGTACCTC
The DNA here is from genome assembly GCA_964346525.1 of uncultured Dehalococcoidaceae bacterium. Lineage (GTDB taxonomy): Bacteria > Chloroflexota > Dehalococcoidia > Dehalococcoidales > RBG-16-60-22 > E44-bin89. The sequence continues at coordinate 4,464 of CAYFVI010000052.1, read as the reverse complement.
GGCTTAGTACCGAAGGAGATTAAGCTTTATATGATTGACCGTTACTCAAGACAGACGCTTTGCCGGGTCATCGGTGAAGAGGGACAGAAGAAACTGGCCGGCAGCAGCGTGGTCATCATCGGGTGTGGCGCGCTGGGAACGGTAATCGCCAATACCCTGGTACGCGCCGGCGTAGGCAGGGTAAGGATAATTGACCGGGACCTCATCGAGTACCACAACCTGCAGCGGCAGGTACTTTTTGACGAGGAAGATGTGAAAAACCAGGTCCCCAAGGCTATCGCCGCGGAAAGGCATCTGAAAAGAGCGAACTCTTCGGTTGAGATTGAAGGCATCGTCGCCGATGTGCACTACGCCAATATCGAAGAGCTCGTCGGTGGGTTTGCTTTGATACTGGACGGGCTGGATAATCCAGAGACACGCTTTCTCATAAACGATGTTTCCTTAAAACACGGGATCCCCTGGATTTATGGCGGGGCCATTGCCACGTATGGCATGACCATGAATATCATCCCGGGCAAGACGCCCTGCTTCAGATGCGTTTTCCCTTCGGTGCCTCCCCAGGGAATAATCCCTACCTGCGACAGGGCCGGGGTCATCAGTCCGGCACCTTCAATTATCGCCTCGCTTCAGTCCGTGGAAGCGATGAAGATATTAATTAAGGCCAAGGAAATAAGCCTTGATGTCGTTTATCTCGATGTCTGGCAGGGGACCTTTGAGCGTTTCCGGCCCCATTCTAAACCCGACTGTCCCGCCTGCAAAGGCAATTACGAATTTTTGCAGACCCAGTTCGGCGTGAGAACGACCGTGCTTTGCGGTCAATACTCGGTGCAGGTCCTTGACCCCAAGGTGGAGAAAATCTCCCTGCCTGAACTGGCGAAGAACCTTAAAGCGTCGGGTGAAGTGAGCTATAATAAGGTCAAGTTGAATTTCAAGGTCAACGGTCATGAAATGGTCGTCTTCCCCGATGGCCGATTGATTCTCCGCAACAGCTTCGACGAACCGCTGGCGAGAGAATTATATGTCAAGTACATAGCCACTTGAGCTATAAGAAATCTGATTTTGGGAGACAATCTAGATGGCAAAGGTGAATTCAGAAAAAGTGGAAAAACTCCAGTACAAGACGATAGAAATGCCGAAGCTAACCCGAGGCATTGCCAAGGACTCAACCGAGCTTATCGGCAATACACCTTTAGTTAGATTGAATCGGGTTACCCGGGGAGTGCTGGCCGATGTTGTCGCCAAACTGGAATCTTTTAACCCCATCGGCAATGTGAAAGACCGCATCGGGGTGGCCATGATCCTGGATGCTGAAGTAAAAGGACTGATAAACAAAGATACGGCCATAATTGAGCCCACCAGCGGCAACACTGGCATTGCCCTCGCCTTTGTTTGCGCCGCGAGAGGGTATCGGCTGATCCTCACCATGCCCGATACCATGTCCGTTGAGCGCCGGCAGTTGCTGTCTATTTTCGGAGCCGAGCTGGTGCTGACGCCTGGGGCGGAGGGGATGAAAGGGGCGATACAAAAAGCGGAAGAGCTGGTCGCCGAAAACCCCAACTCCTTCATGCCGCAGCAGTTTAAGAATCCAGCCAACCCGGAGGTGCACCGGCTGACCACCGCTGAGGAAATCTGGCGGGACACCGAGGGTCGAGTCGATATTTTGGTCTCTGGAGTCGGCACCGGCGGCACCATAACCGGGGTCTCCGAGGTCATCAAGCCCCGGAAGCCCGCGTTCAAGGCCATCGCCGTTGAGCCGGCGGATTCCCCGGTGCTTTCCGGAGGCAAGCCGGGCCCACACAAAATTCAGGGCATTGGCGCTGGCTTTGTTCCCGATGTTCTGCGGACTGAACTGATAGATGAAATCATCAAGGTTGCCAGCGAGGATGCCGGTGACATGGCGAGAAGGCTGGCCAAAGAAGAGGGGATACTGGCCGGCATATCTTCCGGTGCGGCCACCTGGGCGGCCCTGGAAGTGGCTAAAAGGCCGGAAAATAAAGGTAAACTTATCGTGGCCGTGCTGCCGGATACCGGCGAACGATATCTATCTACCTGGCTTTTTCAGGATATTAGTTGAGTTAACCAATTTCATATTATAGAGAGGCCTGTCTTGTTCAGAGTTTCAGGAGAAGATAGTCGGATTGTTTTTACCCGGGGATTGGCATCGGGTGGCATGGGAATTAATGCAGATGAGGCGGTGATGATGTTATGGGTCATGCCTGGCCCGAAAGGGCAAACAGGGTGAAGACATTCAGTTAGAGGAAAGGGACAGATTAAGTGAAAACGATTGCCGAAATCAACGATAAAATCAGAAAAGGGCAGGCGGTAGTGGTCACCGCCGAAGAGATAATAGACATCGTTGCCGAGAAGGGTTTGGCCAAGGCTGCTCAGCAGGTGGACGTGGTTACCACCGGCACCTTTGGCCCCATGTGTTCCTCGGGAGCCTATTTCAACGTCGGGCACGCCAAGCCGAGGATAAAACTGGGTGGCGGCAAGATTTACCTGAATGATATCCCGGTGTATGCCGGACTGGCAGCGGTCGACATCTTTCTCGGCGCCACCGCCATACCTGACGATGACCCCAGGAACCGGTCACACCCGGGCGATTTCAGCTACGGCGGCGGGCACGTCATCGAGGAGCTGGTTGCCAGGAAGGACGTAAGGCTTGAAGCCACTGCCTACGGCACAGACTGCTATCCCAGGAGAAAGCTGGAGACCTGGCTAAACCTTCAGGACGTCAATGAAGCGGTGTTGTTCAATATCCGTAATGCCTACCAGAACTACAATGTGGCCGTAAATCTCGCTGACCGAACCCTATACACCTATATGGGCATACTGAAGCCGAAGCTGGGCAACGCCAACTACTGCAGTGCCGGACAGCTATCCCCCTTGCTGAATGACCCGCATTACAAAACAATCGGTATCGGCACCCGGATATTTCTGGGCGGAGGTATCGGGTACGTTGCCTGGCAGGGAACGCAGCATAATCCCGGTGTGGCTCGCGGCGAGAACGGCGTGCCCAAAAGACCGTCGGGAACCCTTGCCGTCATCGGTGACCTGAAACAAATGAAGCCACAATGGCTCGTCGGCACCACCTTTGTCGGTTACGGCTGCACCATAACCGTCGGCATCGGCGTGCCAATTCCGATACTATCCGAAGAAATCCTGGCCTACACGGCCGTCACCGATGCCGATATTACCGCTCCGGTCGTGGACTATTCCGAGTCCTATCCACAGAGAAATCCGGATGTCCTGGGCGAGGTCAGCTACGCCGAGCTCAAAAGCGGCAAGATTGAGGTCAATAAGAAGCCAGTGCCTACCGCTTCGTTGTCCAGTTATTCCAAAGCGGTGGAAATCGCCAATATCCTGAAGGACTGGATACAGAAGGGCGAGTTTCTTTTGACCGAGCCGGTGGCACCGCTGCCGGGAGCGGAGTCAGGGATCAAATTCAAGAATCTGGAAGAGAGACCGCAGCGGCAAAATTAAATGAGTAATCCAGCCATGTCCGCGGAGGGTTTTGCCGGCAGGCGGCCCTCTGCGGATGACGGCGGTACGACTAATAGCAGGACATTTTTAATTGGGGAGCCATAAAGTGAAAGTACTGGTAATTGCTTGTCGGGTGCTGATAAACGAATTACAGGCGGTAAGCTCGCCCGGGGTTCATCTGGAATTCCTGGAGCAGGGTCTGCACAAGACCCCGGACAAAATGAGGCTCGCCATTCAGGAAAAGATACATCAGGTGGATGGCCGCTTCGACTTCATAATGCTTGGCTACGGGTCGTGTGGCAACGGTACCCTGGGTATTAAAGCGGAAAACGTGCCCGTAGTCATACCGAAGGCGCACGACTGCATCACTTTCTGGCTGGGCTCAGTGGCCAACCACATGCAGGAACATAATAAGGCCCCGGGCACCTATTATCTGACCAAGGGATGGATTGAAGAGGCGAAATCACCCATGATGTCGTTTCAGGAATACAGGGAGCGCTATGGTGACGAGACGGCGAAATGGGTGATGCAGGAAGCTTACAAGAATTACACACGCATTGCCTTGATTGTCACCGGTTCTTATGACCCGGCCCAATATAGAGAGCACGCCCGGGCCAATGCGGCCTTCCTCGGCGTGGGCTATGAGGAAATAGGGGGCTCTCTGTCAATATTTGAGAAGATGATGGGAAAAGAATGGGATAAGGATGACTTTTTTATACTGCAGCCCGGGGAAGAAGTAACCCAGAAGATGTTCTTGTCTTTGCAGTAAATCTGCCTCCCCGGAATTTTACCTTCTCATATCATCAAGCAATGGATACCCTGCGGAATCCTGAATAAGCGGGAAACGATACAGGCCGAAAACCTCCCGGCTTCTCAAGAAACCGGTAAAGATAATGATAATGCCCAGTAACTCGAAGAAGTAGAAAAGTGGCAGGCCGCCTCCCAACCTCATATGTGTCCCGCCTGCGGCCGGCAGGATAG
>CAYFVI010000051.1:0-2112 GCA_964346525.1 uncultured Dehalococcoidaceae bacterium | reverse complement strand
TTGACACAACTGCTCGAGTCCTGGAAGGACGGACGGGTCAAGCTCCATCTAACACAAAAGGCAATGCGTTTCCGCGGTGAAAATGCAACTCTGTTTCAAAACGGGGAATATCTGCCAGTCCCGGTTTCACCGGATATACAGGAGCATATTTTCTCCTTCTGCCGATGCCACGGAGGGAGGTGGGCGCTTGCTGTGGTGCCGAGGCTCACTACCAGGCTAGTGCCGGCCGACAAGTTCCCCCTGGGAACGGTCTGGGGCCGGGGACGGCTCCTTCTCTCACGGAATGCCCCCCACAGGTGGCGCAATATCCTGACCGGGGAGGAAATAGATATGCAGGAAGAAACTGGACTTGCTATCTCCGAAGTGTTGCGCACCTTTCCGGTAGCGCTGATGGTCAATGTCTGAAGTGCCACCCCAAAGGTCGTGCTACCTCCGGGCAGCAGGAAGGTAAAGTTTTTCGATGTATTCCTTCATCATGCGGCGGGCACAAAAAGCGGGCACGATGGAACGCATTGCCTCCTTAATCATGGCCACCCAGCGGCGTGGAACCCCATGTACATCCCTATCATAGTAGAGCGGCACAATCTCCTCTTCAAGCAAACGGTAGAGCGCCTGAGCATCGGATTCATCCTCTTCTTCTGGAGTGGCAGCGGCTTCTGATGAGCCAACTGCCCAACCATTGCCTGCATTATATCCCTCACGCCACCAGCCATCGAGAACGCTCAAATTTGGTACACCATTCAAGGCTGCTTTCATCCCGCTTGAACCGCTCGCTTCCTGGAGGCGCCGCGGAACATTCAGCCAAATATCAACTCCCTGTACCAGATAGCGTGCTAGATGCATATCGTAGTCCTCGACGAACACTACCCTGCCCTGAAATTCACGGTCAGCGGCTATTTTATAGACCTGCTGCAAGAGATTCTTGGAAGCCAAATCAGCCGGATGCGACTTGCCGGCAAAGATAATCTGGACCGGATGCCATTTACTGGTGACAATCTGCTTCAGGCGCTTAATGTCATGCAGGATGAGCGCCGGCCGTTTGTATTCAGCAAAGCGGCGGGCAAAGGCGATAGTGAGCACTTCAGGGTCAAGCAGTGCCCCCATCATCAGCATATGAGTCCAGGAAACGTTATCCTCCAGCCATCGGGAACGCATACGCTCTCGAATCGCTCCCACAAGCTTGCGCCTGAGCCTCTGGCAGATTGCCCAGAGAGTCTCATCCGGTATCTCCATTATCTTTTCCCACAAATGGGAGTCATCATGCTGCGTCAGCCAGTCTTCACCAAGATACTTTGCCAGGAGATGGTTTAATTCCGGAGCAACCCACGAGGGTACGTGAATACCATTGGTTACGTGAGATATGGGCACCTGCTTTACATCGATATCTGGCCAGAGACCATGCCACATCTTTCGCGTAACGCTTCCATGAAGCTGGCTTACCGCATTGCGCTGGTCGGCCATTTTCAGGGCGAGAACGGTCATGTTGTAATTCTCGGGTTCGGAGTTGTCCTGCCAGCCAAGCTCAAAGAACGCCCTGCGGTCAATGCCTAGTTGCCCCCAGTAGTCCCCGAAGTACTTCTCCACCAGCTCTACGGTGAAGATATCGTGTCCTGCCATGACCGGGGTATGCGTGGTAAATACTGTGGTCCGCCGCACCTCCTGCTGTGCCTCAGCATAACTCATGCCCGCGGCCACATTCTCTCTAACGCGTTCCAGGGTCATGAAGGCGGTATGTCCTTCATTGGCATGCCAGACCGCAGGGTTGATGCCAAGTGCTCGCAGCAGGCGCACACCGCCAATGCCTAGGACGATTTCCTGCTGCAGACGCAGCTCGCGGTCGGAAACATAGAGTCGTGCCGAGAGCTGCCGGTAAGGCTCAGGGTTCCCCTCAAGCTGCGTATCCAGCAGATAAATATCGGTGCGACCCACTTTGACTTGCCAGGCACCAAGTGCCAGGTCAATTTCCCCCAGTTTAACTCTGGTCAGTACAATTTCCCCGTTGAGAGAGCGAACCCGATTGATGGGCGCTTCATCAAAGTTAAGCTCCTGGTATTCCTCTTCCTGCCAGCCGGAGGTAGATATATGCTGGTGAAAATATCCTTGCGGATACAT
>CAYFVI010000050.1:0-2306 GCA_964346525.1 uncultured Dehalococcoidaceae bacterium | reverse complement strand
TATTTGCTCGGCTAGCTCACCGACGGTAAAGGCAACCAGCGTCCTTTCCTCGGTCAATACGCCCAGGACGCGCATCTCTGACCCGGCCGACCGGGAAGTAAGTTCATCGCAGGTACGCTTCAGTTCCCTTTTCGGCACCTTGTTCAGGATAAAACCGAGGAGATTTTCGCCGAAGCCGAGATAGCTGTCCCTATACTTCGGTGCCGATTCCCCCCTGACATAATTTTCCACAGCGATTACTTTCGCTTTTAAAGTTTTGGCGATTTCATACGCGGTCTGGCTGTTGTCATCGTCCGGCGTTGGCCCGCAGTATCCCTCAATGATGACCACATCTTTATTCTGGGAGACCTCGATGTAAGCCTCACGTGCCCTGTCCGCCAGAGCCTTCCCGCTGCCCAGCGATGGGCTTAATAAAGCGACTTCCTCCGTCAGGTTAAACGCATGCCTGGCAAACTCCGCATCACCTGCCGGGTTTTCCCATTGTTTTTCCGTGACCAGCGGCCTGAGGAAGCCGACCTTCTTGCCCTGGTCCAGCAATTGCCTGCCGATGCCAAGGGCCAGGGCCGTCTTGCCCGCTGCCGTCGGTGCGGAAACTATGAATAAAGCGACCATAGCCTGCCTCCAGCTTTCTCTTCCTGAACGGAACGTGCTTTTTCATTATAATTCCTTATCCCTCTTTCGTAAAGGGAAAGACTGCGCTTCTATTTGATGAGTAGGAGGTCTATATTTGATGCTTCTTGAGTGTTATAATGAGGTTGATTGATGAGCGAGACATAGGCCATGCCCGAGGCGATGCTCTATCAAAAGCTGCCCGGCTCCAGGGTGCGGTGCAGCACCTGCCAGTGGCGTTGTGCCATAAACCCCGATAAGTCTGGCGTCTGCCGCATGTACCGCAACGACAATGGCGTTCTGTATAACCTGAACTATGCCAAGGCGTCATCGGTGGCGGCTGACCCGATAGAGAAAAAGCCCCTTTTCCATTTTTATCCCGGCTCGCTCTGCTTTTCCGTCGGGGGGTGGGGGTGCAACTTCCACTGCCAGCACTGTCAGAACTGGGAGATTTCGTGCCCGCCGGACGACGAACCCTGGCGCCGCTCTCAGGATATCCCCCCGGAAACGGCCATCGACCTTACCAAACGCTATGGCTGTCAGGGCATTTCCTGGACGTACAACGAGCCGACCGTGTGGTTCGAATATACCTTTGACTCCGCCAGACTGGCCAAAGAAAACAGTCTCTATACGGTTTACGTTACCAACGGCTACATCACACCGGAAGGCTTGGACACCATCGGCCCCTGTCTGGACGCCTGGCGGGTTGATGTCAAGGGATTTTCCGATGCTTTCTACCGCGACCTGGCCGGGATACGCGGGTGGAGGGGTATCCTGGAGGTGGCCAAGCGTGCCAAAGATAAGTGGCAGATGCACGTTGAGGTAATCACCAACATTATCCCGACCATGAACGATGATGACGAGCAGCTCGAGGGCATTGCCCGCTGGATAAAAGAGGAACTGGGCGAGCTGACTCCGTGGCACGTGACCCGCTTCTATCCCCACCACAACCTGATGCACCTGCCTGCCACGCCCATCGCCACACTGGAACGGGCTTATAACATCGGGCGTGAGGCCGGTCTGAAATTCATCTACGCAGGCAATGTTCCCGGCCACCAGAGCGAGAACACCGTTTGCTACTCCTGCGGCAAACTCGTGGTGCGGAGGTACGGCTACGATACTGAAATCGTGGGGCTTGATAGCTCCGGGTGCAGGTTCTGCGGTGCAGAACTCAATTTCAGAACGTAATCAAGGAGAACTAAGATGATAAGGCAGCCAGTGGTCGCCGGACAGTTTTATCCCGGTTCAGCTTCCCAGCTCAGGGCAATGCTCGAGAATATGGTGGATGCGGGGGCGGAAAAGAAGGAAGTGATTGGCCTGGTCTCCCCCCACGCCGGATACGTTTATTCCGGGCCGGTGGCCGGGGCGGTCGTTTCCAGAGTCAGGTTTAAAGATACCTTCATCATCCTCGGGCCGAACCACACCGGAAGAGGCAAGCCGCTGAGCATCATGTCGCAGGGCAAATGGCGGACGCCGCTGGGCGAGGTTGAAATCGACGTCGAGCTTGGCAGGCAAATCCTGGCCAATTCTCAACATCTCCAGGAGGACAATGTCGCCCACCAGTATGAGCATTCCATAGAAGTCCAGCTTCCCTTCTTACAATATTTCCGCCCGGACGTTAAAATAGTGCCCATCACGCTCTCGTTCGCCAGCATTGACGCTTATAAAGAGATTGGCAAGGAGATCGCCAAAGCCAT
>CAYFVI010000049.1:0-8139 GCA_964346525.1 uncultured Dehalococcoidaceae bacterium | reverse complement strand
AGGCCGTTCCTGACCGAGATAGCCAGGACGACCGTCGAAACTATGGGGCATGTCTATCCGGAGATAAGACAGAGAGAAGAATTCATTCTAAAACTGATTGGAGTTGAGGAAGAGAGGTTTGAGGAAACGCTCAGCACTGGCCTGGAGTTGCTTGATAGCATACTGGATGGACTTAGCGGCAAGAAAGAGAAGGAGATATCCGGGAAACAGGCGTTCCAGCTCTACGATACCTATGGTTTCCCCGTTGAGCTCACGCGGGAGGTTGCTCGTGAGCGTGGCTTTACCGTGGATGAGGCTGGCTTTGAACAGGAGATGGAAAAGCAGAGGGAAAGGGCCCGCAAGGCGGAACTGATGGTTTCCGGCAAGAAAGCGGCGTCGGCACTGGCTTCTCTTTCCCGTTCCTACGAGACCACGCCGTTTATCGGCTACCACGATTTAAAACACAAATCCGTGATTATAGACTTGCTGGTTGACGGCAGTACCGTGGATACCGTGGAAGAAGGCCAGAGTGCCAATCTCATTCTGGAGACGACGCCTTTCTACGGGGAGATGGGTGGACAGGTGGGCGATGCCGGCCAGATTCGCGGCGCCTCCGGGCAGTTTGCGGTTGCTGATACTATCAGAATCCCGCCGGATATCATCGTCCATCAGGGGAAGGTTACCGACGGCAGCCTGAAGGTGGGCGATGAAGTAGAGGCCGAGGTGGATGAAGCCAGGCGTCTGGACATTGCCCGCAACCATACTGCCACCCATCTGCTGCAGCACGCGCTGCGGAACGTCCTCGGCGAGCATGTCCAGCAGAGAGGCTCGCTGGTGGCGCCGGACGGGTTCCGCTTTGATTTCTCACACCTGAACGCCATGCTCAGGGAAGAGATAGAGTTGGTGCAGCATCTGGTCAACCAAAAAATACGCCAGAACCTGTGCGTTTACGATGAAGAAGTGCCCTACAAGCAGGCGATATCAGAAGGCGCCATCGCCCTGTTTGACGAGAAATACGGCGATACGGTTCGGGTGCTGCGCATTGGCCAGCCGCCGCTCAGCTCGGAGCTGTGCGGTGGCACCCACGTCAACTCAACCGGGGAGATAGGGTTCTTTCAGATAGTCGCCGAGAGCAGCATAGGTGCCGGTCTGCGCCGCATTGAGGCGGTGACGGGCAGGAAGGCGGAAGAGTTCGTAAACAAACGTTTTGCCAGCCTGGATCATATTGCCCGCTCCCTGCATATCCTGCCCGGCGAGGTCGAAGCAAAGGTGGTTGCTATGGCCGCTGAGCATGATGCCGAGCGAAGGAGCCGGCAAGCGCTGGAAAGAGAGCTGGCCAGAATGAGAGTGGAGTCTCTGCTGGGGCAGGCCGAGGAGATAAAAGGAGTAAAGGTGCTCGTGGCCCGGGTGCCACCTTCCCGTATAGAGATACTGCGGGAGATGGCCGACCTTATCCGTGACAAGCTGAAGAGCGTTATTCTGGTGCTGGGCACCATCTCTGAGGGAAAGCCCATGTTTCTGACGGCGGCAACTCCGGACCTTGTCTCGCGGGGCTATGATGCCGGCAAAATCGTACGGGAGGTGGCCAAAGTTACGGGCGGTGGTGGCGGCGGCAAGCCAAACCTTTCTCAGGCGGGTGGCAAATATAAAGATAAACTGGATGAAGCCCTTCGGGAGGCTAAAAGCCTGATTCGAGAGGGCTCATAGGGGTGGGGTGACAGCGACGCGAAATCTGGGCCTCGACATCGGTGACCGGTGGATAGGGGTGGCGATGAGCGATCCTCAGGGCATTCTGGCCAGCCCGCACTCCATTATCGACCGCACCGGTGAGCAATCGGATATCAAAGCTATTCTATCCATCATCGAAGGGAATCAGGTGGGGTTGGTTGTTGTCGGCCTGCCTCTTTCCATGAACGGTAGTATCGGGCCGCAGGCGGCAAAAGTGCAGGATTTTGTCCAAGAATTAAGTAAGCATACGAAAGTACCCATTGAGTTCCGGGATGAGCGTTTGACCACCGTATCGGCACAGAGGCTCATGAAAATGACCAAAAAAGGCGGCAGAGTCAGGGATGATGCCATGGCTGCCGCGCTCATATTGCAGGAATATTTGGATGAAAGAATAGCTTGAGGGTTGACAAAGAATTTTTATTTGTATTATAATTGTTTCGACAAAGTAATATTATCGAGATATTGTTGAGATTATGGCACCTTTTGATAATTACTATAATGTAATAGAAGCCGGCCGGCGTCTCAAGATCCATCCGGAGACGGTCAAGCGGTTGTGCCGGCAGGGAGATATACCGGCGGTAAAACTGCATAATACGTGGCTGATAAGCGGGGATATTCTGGACAATTTTGCCGGCACCTACGTTCCAAAGCGCGGCGCAAGGAAAAGGCTGATAAAGTGAAAGAGAGTGGAAAAGGGATGCTAACAAAGAGGAGCTTGCTTGCCTGATGAAGTGCGGCGGGGTCTTTCGCACTGCGGTGGTGGTCATTTTCCTTACTTGTGGGCTGGTGGGAATGACCGTCAGGCCGGTTATGGCCGCGCCGCTGCTTGAGCTATCGCCTGAATCGGGAGCGGTGGGGACCAGGGTAACCATTTCCGGAGAGAACTGGGATTCTTATATAGGGGACGAGATACGTATCTATTTCGATAACGAGGAAATCAATGCCAGCCCGATAGAGGTCCCGCCAACGGGCAGTTTTCAGCTTGATTTCAATATTCCAGAAGATGCCGAGCCAGGAAAACATACTTTCAGGGTGAGAGGTGAACTGGGCTCAACAATCATATCAAACACCTTTACCGTTCTGGAACCTGAAATCAGATTGAGTGCGGTATCAGGTTCGGTGGGCAATAAATTGGTCGTGTATGGAGAAGGTTTTTATGCCAATAAAGTGGTTTCCGTGCATTACGATAACAAAATACTCGGTACGCTGACGGCCTCGCCCACCGGAGAATTCAGCTACAGCTTCAATGTCCCGGAAAGCGCCGCCGGACCGCATGATATTGCGGCGGCGAACGCTGAAGATGATTACTCGGAGGCTGATTTTGAGGTGATATCCAGGATTACCATAAATCCAGTCACGGGAGCAGTGGGGAGTATCATAGAGGTTAGCGGTACCGGCTTTGCTTCGAGAAGTGACGTGTCCATTTTCTTCCAGAATGAGGAAGTTGCCTTTGCCAGGACGCGTGAATCCGGCACCTTTCCGGTAGCCTCTTTCAATGTGCCCCAGGTACCTCCGGGCACTTACGATGTGACGGTTAGGGATGAAAAGGGAAATACGTCCAAATACGGATTTACGCTCGTTGCTGGCGCCAGCATTGACCAGAAGACGGCCAGCGTTGGCGGTGAGCTTGCCATCAGAGGTACCGGATTTGAAGCCAGTGGGGAGATAGATATTGAATTTGACGGCGTGGCGGTGGCAACTATCGATGCTGATAGCAGCGGGTCGTTTGAGTTTGTCTTCAAAGTGCCGGAGAGCCAGCATGGAGAGCATACCATTGGATTGAGTGATGGCGTTAATACCAAGCAGCTTGTCTTTGAAATTGAGTCGGAAGCGCCTCCGGTCCCGACACCGTTATTGCCAGGTGATGGAAACGAGACGAAGGCAGCGACCTATTTCGACTGGGAAGGTGTTGACGACCCGAGTTTACCGGTGCGCTACCAGTTGCAGATAGCGTCCGATGGTGATTTTGCGTCCTTGGTTATGGAAAAAACACTGGCCGAATCTGAATATACGCTGAGCGCGGAAACGGCGCTGGCAGCAGTGACAGAGGACTCACCCTATTACTGGCGGGTGAAGGCGATTGATGGCGCGGCAAATGAAAGCGAGTGGTCATCCCCTCGGGCATTTTTGGTTCTGGCACCCTCTGCGCCATTACTGAGGCTGCCCGAAGACGGCGGTGAAGCGGAAGCCGAGGCATATTTTGACTGGGAGGATGTTACGAGCTCGAGTCCGCCGGTCAAGTATCACCTTCAAATCGCCTCGGCCGAAGATTTCACGGAATTAATTCTGGAAAAAGCGGGGCTGACGGATTCAAAATACACCATGACGGAAGAAGAGAAACTGGCGGCGGTGAAGAAAGATGCCCCCTATTACTGGAGGGTAAGGGCCATCGATGATGCCGGCAACGAGGGCCAGTGGTCAACTCCCGCTTCATTTACCGTGGGTTTCTACCTGGCACTGCCCAGCTGGGTACTTTATACACTGGTCGCCTTTGCCGTGGTAATAATCGGCTTTCTAGCCTTCTGGCTGGGAAGAAGAACCGCTTACGGCGAATAATAGCGATGGAGCAGGGCAGAGCACTGACTATCAAAAAAACTAAATTAGCGTTATATTATAGATGGGGGGAATAAAATGAAATATACAAGAAAGATGTTAAGAATTTTCAGTCTGGTTATTGTTATTGCTCTGCTGGTCATGGCGATGCCGGCGACTCCAGTCAGGGCGGTGGGGGACATTACTCTTGACCCGGAAGAGGGTACTATTGGCGAGACTGTAGTTGTTGTTGGCGAAGGGTTTAACAAGAGTACAGCGAGCACTGAGTACTATGCCATAATATACTTCTCCAGTCAGGAAGCCACGACCATTGACGACATTGATACCGATGTTACCGTCTATGAGATAGCTAAAGGTGTGGTGTGGCTCGATGAAGATGGTGCTTTCGAGACAGAGTTTACCGTCCCGGATGAACTGAATGATGGTGAGGACGAGGATGACTATGAAGATGTAGTGGCTGGCACCTACTATGTCTATGTATGCCACTATCTCAACACCGACCCACCGACAGTCGCCACCAAAATCAGAGCGGTAGCTGAATTTACCGTAATTGGCGGCAATATCACCATTGACCCTGAGGAAGGCCCAGTGGGTACCGAGGTGGAAATAACCGGTACGGAATTCACGGACAATGAGAATATCACCGTCACCTATGACGGCGACGAAATAGATATAGAGAGTGGCGACGACGAAACGGACAGTGATGGCGAGTTTGTCAACACTATTCTTATTCCAGAAAGCACCGCCGGGGACCACACCGTAACGGTCACGGTGGGCGGCAGCGAAGTGGAGGCTGAATTTATCGTTGAACCGGACATGGTTCTCGACGTGACATCGGGAGAAGCAGGGGCGGAAATCTCAGTGAGCGGCACCGGCTTTGCGCGGAGGAGTGATGTGGTAGTATATTTCAATGCTGAAGGATTGGCCGCCACTGTATCCGATTCAGACGGTAGTTTTGATACCACCTTTACCGTCCCCGAGCTCGATGCCGGTATTTACGATGTGGAAGCAGAAGACGAGGACCGGAATCTGGACACGGCCAAATTCAGCATAACGGTGCCGGAACCAGCGGAACCGACGCAGCCTACGCCCACCCAGCCTCCGCCATCACCGACGGCGATAAACCTCAGCGCCACCGGTGGTAAAGTCGGCTCCGACCTTATCATCACCGGTGCCGGATTTGAAGCCGGTGGAACGGTCACCATCGAGTTCGGCGATAAAGTTCTGGACACGGTGGCCGCTGATGCCAGCGGCATATTTGTCGCCGTGCTGAAGGTACCGTCGACCAAGGCTGGAGAGCACACCATAACCATCAGCGATGGCACCAACACCGATGAAGTAACCTTCACGGTGGAGGCGGTACCGCCACCGATACCGACGCCCCTTCGCCCTAAGATGGGCGTCAAGGTGAAAACGCCGGTGATATTCGACTGGGAAGACGTCGAAGCGGACGCTGGGCCGGTGAGCTATACGCTTGAAGTGGCCACCGATGATGACTTTGATGAGGCTGACGTGGTGCTTGAGAAGACAGGGCTGAGCGACTCAGAATATACGGCGACGGAAGCGGAGTCCATTGCGCTGGCCGGCCGGGAAGATGTTTACTACTGGCGCATCCGGGCCGTTGATTCTGTGGAAAATGAGGGAGAGTGGACCGGCGCCGGCGAGTTCTACGTCATCAAACCATTCTCATTTCCAACCTGGGCTTTATATACCCTGCTCGGACTAGGGGCGCTGCTGCTCTTCGGCGTGGGTTACTGGATGGGCCGCCGCACCGCCTATTACTACTCATTGTAATCGGTAATGACCTCACCCCCTCTTCTTTCCCCCTCCCCTTTTAGGGAGGGGGAATTTTTAAAAAGAAAGAGAGGCGAAAGCCCCTCTTAAACACCCTCTTTTCCCCTCCCCCGATAACAGGTCATTGGCTTGTTTGATTTTTGCATTGCTTGTTTTCCCGACATCCTATAAATATAATTATGATACGAGATTCGAATGACCATTATCCAAAAATATTACACAAACCTAATTATTCTAGAGGATAACCAGAAATCGGGTGTCTTCTGTAAAGGTAGGGGATGGCAAATTGGTTTTGAACCAAATCCATCATGTAACATTTCCACTGCTGGTGAACCAGCTAAGGAGATTGTTATATACGCTCAATCAGAAGAACGAGCTCAATATGTAGCTAATCTGGTGCTAGCGGCTCACTGTCTTTATACTGGTGATTTGTTGACAGATGAAGATAGAACAGTTTTTACAAACCGTGCTGAGACAACGGATGAAATCTATCAACAAGTAATTGCTGGTGGTCATAATTGTATAGGTGTTCATAATCTACCTGTTTCATGTCTAATTGCAGCCAAAGCTTCTCAAAAATTCATACACCAATACGCCGTTTTTAAATACCTGCTAAGTTTTCGTACTGTTCCATTGTGGAGTCGTTACCTGGATCCTCAAGGTGAATGGATACCAGGTAAAGCAATTACTGTTTCAGCCAAAGAGCATGTTTTTTACGCAAATGCAATTACCCAAGCTTATTCTGTTTTGGAAGAACTTTCCCTTGAAATACGCGCTTCAACCAAAGAACCAAGCATGAAAAATGGTAAATGGAATCCTAAGGTTAAAAATGACCTTGAAAAACGTCTCACCGCAGCGAGTATCAATTTATCAGAACATTTATTATGGCATCTGCGTGATACACCAACTAAAATTGAGCGTGAACGAAAGCCTGCCGTTCAACAAAAAACTGAATGGGCAAGTTATAAAGTTAGAGACGTATACGTAAATGTAATTGACGCCATAGCTTATGCTAGTTGGCTTCGTAGTTAAGTATTTGCTCACAGATTGTCAAGATTAGCTAAATCACTCACTATATATGATGTGGCAAACGTCCAACATTTGACTAGACGCCTGCTACTTGAGACATTAGGCTTCTGGCGTTATTATCAAAAGGCATCCTAAATCAACATGTCTAGAGTATATTACACATCAATATTCCATCTCGCTCCCCCTCGCCCCCCTCGGCGTGTACTGGCTGGCCGCTTCCAGCATCAATGTTAGGCTCATCAGGAAATCGTCGTGGCCCCGGGAGGGGTCAACGTAAAAATTCATCGTCTGGTTGGGGCGGTACTGGCTTTTCGCTCCTTCCATCTCAAGCCAGAACTCATGGTACTCCAGGGAGCTGTCGCTGCGGTACATCTTTAACCGACCGGAGTTGACCGCCGCCAGCAGGTTGAAGCCAAGCTCTGATTTCGAGTGCTGGGTGAAGGTGAAGGGGGTTACTCGGGAGCCCAGCGCCTGTCTCAGAAATGAGCTCACCGGCTCGCCAACGCCGGTGGCATCAACGACGATACGGCGGCAGTGCCATGCGTTCTTCAGGAGATTGATCAGCTGAGGGTAAAGCTCGGCATGCTTCCGGCCCGTCCACCAGTAATGCTCCACGATTTTTACGCCTGGCTGCTTAATAGTTTCATTACCAGCGGCAAAGTCCAGTTCTCCGATGGTGACCACTGTGGAGTCCTGCCGTGGCTTAATTGCCCTGAGAAATTCGTCCTCGGCCTCTTCCGCCTCTCCGGCCAGGTCAATGCCAGCGACATAGGTCCGGCGGTGCTGGCCAAGGTGTTCTCTGTCGTGCTCTCCGCGCAGCTGGGCACGCTGTTGCCTGTCCAGGAAGCCACCGCCGCCGTGGATGGGCTGGAGCCGATACTGGGTCAGAAAAAGGGGATGGTTTTCCCCCAGCCTCTCCCTTTCCGCTTCAACGTAGGCAAGGTAGTCGGAGTTATACCGGGCGATTTCCTGCCAGTCGTATCGGAAGTGGCGTTTGATGCTGTCCCTTCTCTCCAGCTCAAGGTTCGTCTGCTTTACCTCCTCCAGCAGGGTGGA
>CAYFVI010000048.1:0-9342 GCA_964346525.1 uncultured Dehalococcoidaceae bacterium | reverse complement strand
TTGACCTGGACCTGTACCAGACCTGCAAGGGCATTGACACCGCAGCGCAGGTCACGCGTGACGGTGGAATTATCATCGTGGCTTCGCTATGCAGCGCCGGCATAGGCCCTGAAGCGTTTCTGGAACTACACCGCTCGGTTGATTCCCCCAAGGAAGTCATCAGGAAGATAAAGCGAGAGGAGCCTATCGGCGTCCAGTGGGAAAACCAGATTCTGGCCCGCACCCAGCTAAAGCACGATATCTATCTGGCTTCAAGCCTGGACGACCGCACCGTCCGCGATATGATGATGACGCCGGTCAGCACGGCCGAGGAAGGCCTGGAGAAAGCCTTTTACGTCCTGGGCCATGATGCCGAAATCATCGTCATTCCGGAAGGTCCCCTCATCCTCCCCAAGCTGGTAGAGTGAGCATTTTCCTTGACGCAGTCTGGGGGCTGTGTTATAGTGAGGCTAGAGTCCCCTACTAAAATACCTCATCTGAGTTAAGATATGAGCCGGATGCCGAGAATGGAGGCCACAGACCAGCTATCAGACATAATCGTCACGGTTCATCCTGTCGCTCATATCCTCTCCAGGACTTGCTTGCCATCTAATTTCCGAAAGGAGTAGCCGCTATGAAAGAAGACCTGCATTCTTACATGAAAGTCGGCATAGTGCAGTTGATGGCCTATCCGGAGATGGATACGGTTGAGTCCATCAGAAAGCTCGCCGAAGACGCATTTTTCGGCGCCATCGAGGTCACTTCAATACCGGAGGAGATTAAGGGCGAGGTGATACAGATACTCGAAGCAAGCCATCTCGTCGTCGGCTATGTTGGCCAGCCGCTGCTGCTGAATAACAATCTTGACCTCAACAGTCTGGTGCCGCAGCAGCGAGATGCCGCTATCTCCGCAATCAAAGGTGGCGTGGATGAAGCGTACCTGCTCGGTGCCAAGCGGCTTGCCGTGCTCAGCGGTCCGGCACCATCCAAGGATAAGTTCAGCCAGGCGAAGGAATTACTGGTCGACTCGCTTTCCCAGATATGCAACTATGCCCAGAGCAGGGGTGACCTTGGCATTATGATGGAAATTTTTGACCGTGAGTATGACAAGAAATGTCTCATCGGACCCACCGCAGAGGCAGTTGAGATAGCCAGAGAGGTAAAACGGCACTATCCGAACTTCGGCCTGATGATAGACCTCAGCCACCTGCCGCTGCTCAAGGAGAAGTCTGACTATGCCATCAAAACGGCGAGGGACTACCTGACACACGTACATATCGGCAACTGTATATTGAAGGACAAGAGCCATGCTGCCTACGGTGACAAACACCCTCCGTTTGGATTGGCCGCTGGTGAAAATGACGTTGAAGAAGTCAGGCTGTTCTTAAAGGCCCTGATGGAAATCGAGTATATTGGCGAGGGCAAGCAGAACGTGGTTGCCTTTGAGGTCAAGCCCCTGCCCGGTCAAAGCCCCGATGTGGTGGTGGCCAACGCCAAACGTACCCTTATGGAGGCATGGGCCAGGCTGTAGCCAGATAACTCAGGATACCCCCGCACCGCAGCATCACTGTTTAACCCTATCCAATAGCGTGTACGGGATTGAGGAGGACGGATTTGATAGCCAAGAGCACTATCAAAGACCTGACCAAAATCGTCGGCAAGGATAACATCCTTGCCGACCTTAAAGACTTGCTTGCCTACTCCTATGATGCCACCATGAGGCAGGAAATGCCGGACGTTATCGTTTTTCCCCGCAGCACGGAGCAGGTCTCGGCCATAATGAAGCTGGCACATCGGGAGAAGATACCGGTGGTGCCCCGTGGTGCGGGCACCAATCTATCCGGCGGCACCATTCCACTTAAAGGCGGCATCATTCTTGAAATCAGTCGCATGAACCGGATTCTGGAGATAAATACCGCCGACCGCAGGGCGGTGGTTGAAGCCGGTGTGGTCAACCTGGATTTACAGAATGCTTTGGCACCATTGGGCTATTTTTACCCGCCTGACCCGGCCAGTCAGAAAAGCTCCACGCTCGGCGGCAATATCGGGGAGAACGCCGGTGGCCCGATGTGCCTCCGTTACGGGGTAACTTCCAAATACGTCTACGGTATGGAAATCGTCCTCGCCGATGGCGAGGTTATCAATGTCGGAGATTATGTTGAGGATTTCCCGGGCTACGATTTGAGAGGCCTGTTTATCGGCTCCGAGGGAATTCTAGGGGTAACCACCAAGTTAACCCTGCATATAATCCCCAAGCCGGAAGCGTCGCGGACCATGCTGGCTATCTTCGACCGCCTCGAAGATACCGGCCAGGCTGTCTCCGATATTATCAGTGCCGGCATCGTGCCCGGAGCCATTGAGCTGCTGGACCAGAAAATGTGCCAGGTAATCGAGCAGAGTGTGAGCGCCGGCTATCCCACCGATGCCGCCGGCATGCTCCTGATTGAGGTAGCCGGACTGGCCGATACCATAGAGAAGCAGGTACGTGAGATATCCGAGATCTGTCAGAAGAATAAAGTGCGTGAACTGCGCATTGCTCAGACCAACGCCGAACGCGACGCCCTCTGGAAAGGACGCCGGGGCGCTTTCGGGTCGGTGGCCAGAATCTGTCCCCCTTACATCGTGTGCGACGGCACCGTCCCACGGGACAAGCTGCCGGGAGCACTACATAAGGTGGGCGAAATCGCTGAGAAATACAAAGTGCTCATCGTCAACGTGGCCCATGCCGGCGATGGCAACCTTCACCCCCTGATTCTCTTTGACGTTACCAAGCCGGAGGAACAAAAAGCGGCCAAAAAAGCCGGCGAAGACATCCTCGATGCCTGCATCGCCATGGGCGGGACCATATCCGGCGAGCACGGCATCGGCCTGGAGAAGATGGGCGCCATGCCCCATATGTTCGACCCGCCGGATATCGCCGTCATGCGCCAGATGAAACACGCCTTTGACCCCGATGACACCTTCAATCCAGGGAAGATGTTCCCCCCGGAGACGGAAGCACCGCGTAAAGAAAAGGAAAAGGTGGCGGGCTGATGGCGAAGACAGTCTTCGAAAAGGGACAGGCCTTCTATCACCAGCTCGAACAAACCGCCGGTGTGGGTAATACGCTCACGGGAGAGCAAAAAACGGCTTCTTATGAAGTAGATGGCATAACGCCCAGCACAGTGGCCTTCATCTCCTCAACCGAGCAGATAGCGGATATCCTCAGGGCCGCCAATGAATCTCAGACGGCCATTGTTCCCTGGGGCGGCGGCACGAAGCAGCATATCGGGCCGTGCCTGGAAGCGGTGGACGCTGTGCTCTGCCTGAAAAATATGAACCGCATTGCGGAACTTGATGCCAGCAACTTCTCCGTTCAGGTGCAGGCGGGAATGGTCAACGACCAGCTGCAGAAGCAACTGGCGGTAAAGAACCTCTTTTTCCCCCTTGACCCGCTCTACACAGAGACTTCAACCATCGGCGGAGAGATAGCCACCAATGCCAACGGCCCGCGACGGATTATGTATGGCTCCGTTCGCGACCTGGTCCTCGGGGTAACAGTGGTCAGTCCTGCTGGCGATATCATCCATACCGGCGGGAAGACGATGAAGAACGTGGCCGGCCTGGACCTGTGCCGGATGTACATCGGCTCGTGGGGCACCCTGGGCATCATCACCGAGGCCGTACTGAGGCTTTTCCCCCTGCCGGAAATGAGCACGGGGCTCTATATAACCTTCGCCCAAGCTGAGGACGCCTTCCGTATGGTCGGCCAGCTCCTGAATTCCCCGCTGACGCCAAGTGCCATTGAGCTGGTCAATTCGGCCGCCGGACACGGGATAGCCGAGACTGCCGGCTCACGCCTTGACAATAGCGAGGTGCTTTTAATGGTCAACGCCGAGGGGACAAAGGACGATGTGGAGCGGCACCGGAAAGATGTGACCTCGCTGGCGGAGGCCAACGGAGCGAAAGCAACTTTAGCACTTAAAGACGAGAAAGCATCCCACGTCTGGAAAGTATACCGTGATGTCCACAAGGCCACGCTTAACTCCGGCTCATCGATCCTCCAGGGCAAGGCCTCGGTGCCCATCAGCAAGCTGGGGGATATGTATCAAGAAGCCAAGAAAATCAGCGCCGGCCAGGGGATAGACGCCGGCATGACCGCTCACTGCGGCAACGGCATCCTCTATATTTACCTGACCGAAAAGCATGAAAAACTGCTACGCATCGCCGGCGAACTGAAGCAGGCGGCAGCCCGCCTGGGCGGGTTTTTTCTTATTGAAGCAGCGCCGCTTTCCGTCAGAAAAGATGCAGCTATGCTACCGCCACGAAATGATTACCCATTGATGAGACGACTGAAAAACGAGTTAGACCCGAATGGCATCCTGAATCCCGGTCGATTGGCAGGAGGAGCCGGCTGATTATGCCAACCGTGGCTGAGGAATTAGAGCAAACACTAAAGCTGTGCAACAAATGCGGGCTCTGTCTGGCAGGCTGTCCCACCTACAAAGCCACCGGCATAGAGTGGACCAGCGCCAGGGGGCGGGTGGCGCTGCTCCGCAGCGCCTTGCTGGATAAAAAGCTCGACCTTGCTGACCTGAATGACCCGATATTCAACTGTCTGACCTGTAACTGCTGCACCGAGCACTGTCCGCCCGCAGTACCAACAGGAGAGATCATCTTCCGGGTTCGGCAGGAGCTGCTACAGCAGAAGGGCCAATCATGGATACAGCGCCTTCTGTTCCAGAAGTTGCTGCCCGACCCGGAAATGCTGCACAAGGCCTCCCGACTGCTCAGGCTGGCCGACGTCACCGGCCTGCGGGCACTGGCGAGGAAGACTGGACTTACCAGGCTTATCGGTGATGCCGGGAGGGCGGAAGCCATGGTACCGAAGGTGCCCAACAGCGAAGGTCTGGAAGCGATAAAGCGCCTGGCGAAAAAGATGGACAACCCCAGATACCACGTAGCCTACTTCACCGGCTGTTACGCGCCCAATCTCGCCCCGAGAAGGGCTGCCGCGACCATCCGCGTGCTCCACAAGAACCGGGCGGATGTGGCGGTGCCTGATTTTGTCTGCTGTGGCCTGCCCGCTGCTGGCTACGGAGATAAAGAATCGGCACGAGACCTGGCCCGGAAAAACATAGAGATAACCGGTAAATTGAAGGTGGACGCCATCGTTACCCCCTGTGCCAGCTGCAGCTCCTTCCTGAAAGACTATACCAAGCTACTGGCCGATGACCCGGAATGGGCGAAAAAGGCCAGGGAATTCGCCGGCAAAGTTAAGGACATCAGCGAATTTCTGGTTGACATCGGCCTGAACACGGAAATGGGCGAGGTCAAAAGAAAGGTTACCTTCCATGACCCCTGCCACCTCTCCCACTACCAGAAGATAAAGGACCAGCCGCGCACCATATTGCAGAGCATCCCGGGCATTGAGTTAGTGGAGATGGCGGAGGCAGACATGTGCTGCGGTGCCGCCGGGAGCTACGCCTTCAAGAACTACGATCTATCCCAGAAAGTGCTGGAGCGAAAGATGGGCAACGTGGCCAGGACCGGCGCCGATACCCTAGTCTCAAGCTGTCCCGCCTGCATCATGCAGCTTGCCAGCGGCGCAAGACAGCAGAAGCTGCCGGTGTCTGTTGTGGAAATCGTGGAACTGCTTGAAGAAGCCTACCGGGATACTGAAGGCAACGATTGAGCACAGCGACATTTCTCCGAGGAGCGATGTCATGAAGATAGTCATTGCCCCGCAGGGGTTCAAGGGAAACCTCACAGCCCTGGAAGTGGCCCGGGCCATAGAGGAAGGTGTCAAGCGCATCGTTCCCGATGCCGAGACGGTACTGAAGCCAATGGCCGATGGCGGTGAGGGCACGGTTCAGGCGCTGGTCGATGCCACCGGCGGCGAGATGATGACCACGGAGGTCACCGGACCGCTGCAGGAACGGGTGAACGCTCACTGGGGAATTTTGAGCGATAAGACCACCGCCGTGATTGAGATGGCCTCCGCCTCCGGCCTGCCGCTGGTGCCCCCGGCAAAACGCAACCCCCTGGTCACCACCACCTACGGCACCGGCGAGCTTATTTGCGCTGCGCTCGACCGCGACTGTCGCAAGCTGATTATCGGCATCGGGGGGAGCGCCACCAACGACGGCGGCGCCGGCATGGCGCAGGCGCTTGGCGCTAAACTCCTAGATACCGCCGGTAAGGAACTTCCATTTGGCGGCGCGGCGCTGGCCAAGCTGAAACGAATCGATATCTCCGCCATGGACCCGCGGCTGGCTGATTTTGAAGCGACGCTGGCTTCCGATGTTAACAATCCGCTCTGCGGGCCTCGGGGAGCCTCCGCTATCTATGGGCCTCAGAAGGGAGCCACACCGGAAATAGTGAAGCAGCTTGATGCCGCGCTATCGCATTACGCAGACGTAATAAAGAAAGACCTTGATATCGACCTCAGGGAAGTGCCCGGGGCCGGGGCGGCCGGCGGGCTGGGTCTGGGGCTGATGGTCTTCCTCAAAGCCAAGATGGTGCCCGGCATCGATGTTGTTATCAAAGCCACCAATCTGGTGGCCGACCTGAAAGGAGCGAAACTGGTCTTCACCGCCGAAGGCCGCATTGACTGTCAGTCGGCAATGGGCAAGGTACCCACCGGCGTGGCCCTGGCGGCCAAGGAATTCGGCGCTACGGTTATCGCCCTGGCGGGCGAGGTGGCCGACGATTGCCACGTAGTCTTCGACCAGGGAATTGACGCCGTGCTCAGCATTGCCCCCGGACCGATTTCGCTTGACCAGTCTATGGCAGATGCGGAGAAACTGCTGGCCAATGCCGCGGAATGCGCCATGCGCTTTATTGCCTGCCAGACCAAAGGATAGCTTTCCCAAAACTGCAGTTTGCTTGCGGCGTCGGTTTTTTGTAAAATGAGGTAGCCTCGTAGAGAAAGAAGCTCAGAAGATGATAAATCTTCCCGTTCTGGTGCTGAACCAGAGTTACGAACCGCTCACGGTATGCCGGGCCAAGCGTGCCGTAGTGCTGATTTACCAAGGCAAGGCGGAGATGCTGGAGAACGGCGTCGGCTTTATCCATACCGTCAGCGATAGCTTTGAACTACCGTCTGTGATACGCCTGGCCTATATGGTGAAACGTCCTTACCGGCAGAGAAAGCTTACCCGCTATGAGGTCTTCAACCGCGACAATTACTCCTGCCAGTACTGCGGCAAAGAGACCAAGCAGTTGACCCTGGACCATGTGGTTCCCCGCTACCGGGGCGGACAGCACACCTGGGAAAATGTGGTCAGCGCCTGTGTACCATGCAACCGCCGCAAGGCGGGGAGAACTCCGCAGGAAGCCGACATGAAATTAACCCGGAGACCAGCCTACCCCAGCGATAAACTTTTCTTCAGCATCCCATACCACTACCGCCAGAACAGACTGGAATGGCACAAATACCTGCCACAGTGAGTATGTCGACTAGTACGAGACCTCACTGAGCGGCAGTTCCACCGTTGCATCGCTTTCCAGCCGCACCAGCACCGTTGCCTTCAGCGGGTTATTGCCCACGACCGTGGCATCGCCCATGGCCGTTGATACCTGCTGTCCCGCCCTGGGCATTTTCTCCTTCATAGCACGGTACTGCTCATTCTCATAGCCCAGGCAGCACATCAGACGGCCACAAACGCCGGAGATTTTCATCGGGTTCAGCGGCAGGTCCTGGTCTTTAGCCATCCTGATGGAAACCGGTTCAAAATCGGTGATAAAGCTCATGCAGCACAGAGGACGGCCGCACCGGCCAAAGCCGCCGATGAGCTTGGCCTCGTCCCTGGTACCGACCTGCCTCAGCTCTACCTTTACCTGGAACCGCTTAGTCAGGCGACGCACCAGTTCACGGAAATCCACTCTCTGCTCGGCACTGAAGAGAAAGGTGAGACGACTGCCATCGACATTGTACTCCGCGGAAAGGAGCTTCATGGGCAACTGGAGCTCATCTATCATCTTGCCGCACTCAATGAGCGCTTCCTCAGACTTGGCCTCCAGCTCCTGAATACGCGAAACGTCCTCTGGCTCAGCTTTGCGAGTTATCGGTTTGAACGGTTCATTAACCTCGTTTGCCGGCACCGGTCGCGGCGCAATGACCACCTTCCCCAGCTCCAGCCCTCGGCTCGTCTCCACGATAACGTAGTCACTGACCTTGAGGTCCAGGTCCGCCGGGTCAAAGTAATAGACCTTTCCCGCCGTTTTGAATCTAACGCCAACTATCTTATCCGCCATCTTTTACTGCCATCCTGTTACCCGATTCCCCTCGATTTCTTTCCGTCTTTCCCGGCATATCAAGCATCAGCACTTCCAGCACCAGCCGGGCATTAACATTCAGCTCGAGCTGTCTTTTAGCAGACTTTAGGCTGCCCAGACAATCCCTTATCCCTTCCATAGTACTATTCCTTGCCATATCATTCAACACATTTAACTGGTCGGTATTGGTCACGTAATCCGGACAGCCCGCCTTCACCAGCAGCAGATCGCGCCACCAGCCCAGCCACAGGTCAAGTATTTCCTGCACCGCTGCCCGGCTCTGCGAAAACTTAGCCGCCAGCTGCGCCGCATGGTCGAAGCGCTTTTCGGTATCCGATCTGATAACCTCATATAAATGTTCCAGCTTTTCCGCCCGCTCCTGCAGTATCTGGTCATCAGAAGCGGCCGTGATTGCCCAGCCCAGACACCCTTTTGCCAATCTGGAAAGCAACTTCGCCCGCTGCGGCTCGATTCCCCATTGTTTTTGCAGTGCCGCCTCCATTTCTGGGGAAGGAAGCGGAGTCAACTCTAGGCGCTGGCAGCGCGAGACCACCGTCTCCGGCAGGAGCTTCTCATTGGTGGTCAGGAGAAGGAAAACCACCTTCTCCGTGGGCTCCTCCAGCGTCTTCAGCAAGCAATTTGCCGCCTCTACTGATAGCAATTCAGCGTCCTCAATGATAAACACCTTGCATTTGCCCTCAAAAGGCGGCAGGCTGGCCGAGTGCTGCATATCCCGCACCTGGTCGATGCTGATAAGCTTGGCCTCCGCCGCATCCTCATTCTGGACCAGGCCGATTATCTGGACATCGGCATGGTTCCCGGAATTCACCTTCTGGCAGGTCTGGCACTGCCCACAGGGCATTTCCTCCGATTCGCAGTTAAGGGCCTGCGCCAGGTTAAGCGCCAGCGTCATCTTTCCCACATGAGGCGGGCCTGCCAGCAGGTAGGCGTGAGCGAGGGCACCCCGCTCCATACCACGCTGCAGAATGGATACCGCCCTATCCTGCCCCACTATCTGCCACATGCCGAACTGTACCTTTCATACCATATCACAGCGGAGCAAATCCTCATATGTCTCCCGCCGGCGGATGAGGCGTGCTTTGC
>CAYFVI010000047.1:0-6462 GCA_964346525.1 uncultured Dehalococcoidaceae bacterium | reverse complement strand
AGTGGCTGTGATAAAATATTTAGGGGAGCGATAAGCTTGGCGAGCGTGCTGATTGAGGAACAATTGAACCGGCTGCCGGAGGGCCCCGGCGTGTATCTGCTGCGCGATGCGGCAGGGACAATCCTTTACGTCGGCAAGGCGGCAAATCTCCGCCACCGCGTCCGGTCATATTTCGGCGCCGCCCAGAAGCTGTCGCCCAAGCTGCTGAGAATGGTATCCCGGGTGGCGGACATTGATTTCTACGTGACCTCCTCGGAACAGGAGGCGCTGATTCTAGAGCTCAACCTCATCAAACGTTACCACCCCCGCTACAACGTCAGGCTGAAGGATGACAAGACCTTTCCCTACTTCAAAATTAACCTCAAGGAGGAATGGCCCAGGGTGCACATCACCCGGCGGCTGGAGCCGGACGGCTCGCGCTATTTCGGGCCTTTTGCCAGCGCCAAGTCCGTGCGCCAGACATTGAAAGTGCTCAAGGGTATCTTTCCCTTCCGCTACTGCACCAGGACCATTACCGGCACTGATTCGCGGGCGTGCCTGGAATATCATATGGGACGATGCGTCGGGCCATGCATCGGGGTGGTGAGCCGGGAGGAATACGCCGATGTCATCAAAGAGGTCATCATGTTCCTGGAAGGGAAGCAGGACAGGGTTGTCAGGAACCTGAAGGACAAGATGGACCGGGCGGCGGAAGCGCTGGAGTTTGAGAAGGCGACGCTGTACCGTGACCAGATTCAGGCCATAGACAGGGTGGTGGAGGGGCAGAAAATCGCCGCCGCGGTCAGTGGCGAGCAGGACGTCATCGCTTTCTCCCAAGATGGAGACCAGGCATATGTCCAGGTCTTCTTCATCCGCAACGACAAGTTGACCGGCCGCGAGAGTTTTGTGATGCAGGGCACCCAGCAGGAAGAGCCCCGGCAGGTTATGACCGGCTTCATCAAGCAGTTTTATAGCTCCAGCCCGAACATCCCGCCCAGATTGCTGCTTCAGTATCCGGTGGAAGATATGGCGGTGTTAAAAGAGTGGCTGCAAAGCAGGCGGGGCGGAAGAGTCGATATTCAGGTGCCGCGCCGCGGCCGCCGGAAACATCTGGTGGACATCGTCGCCGAGAATGCCAGACAGGGACTGGAACAGCTTAAAATCAGACAGATAGCCACGCCGAAAGAGCTTGAGGCGGCCATCGATGAAATAGAGAGGGAGCTGAAGTTGCCCAGGTCGCCGTTGCGCATGGAGGCCTATGATATTTCCAACATTCAGGGGAAGGCGGCGGTGGGTAGCATGGCCGTCTTTGAGAAGGGCAAATCGAAGCCGGCCCATTACCGGCGCTTCAGGATTAAAACGGTGCCCGGTGCCGATGATTACGCCATGCTTCAGGAGGTTTTAAGGCGAAGGTTCAGACACATTGGCAGGGAAGCTTCGCTGCCCGACGCCTGGGCCATTGTCCCTGACCTCGTCCTGATAGATGGGGGAAAGGGACAGCTTAATGTCGCCCTGTCGGCGATGGGAGAACTGGGGGTGACGTCGGTGCCAGTTGCCAGCTTGGCCAAGGAAAATGAGGAGATATATGTACCCGGGAGGTTCAAGCCAATCGTGCTCCCGCGCAGTTCCCCCGGGCTCAGATTGCTGCAAAGGCTTCGCGATGAGGCACACCGGTTTGCCCTGGGGTACTATCATAAAGTGCACCGCCGGGAGTCATTCGTCTCGGCATTTGATGGCATACCCGGCATCGGCCCCAAGCGCAAGCGCGCCCTGCTCAAAAAGTTCGGCTCGGTGTCGGCTATCAGGGAGGCATCAGTTGAAGAGATGGCGGCGGCCAGCGGCATGACGGAAAAGCTGGCCAGAAAGGTAAAGGAGTTACTGTAGTTATGCCGGCCAACCTGCCACCGCAATATTTTGAGGCGGAGAAAAACTTCCGGACGGCGAAGGCCCCGGCCGAGAAAATCGCGGCGCTGGAAGAGATGCTGGCCATTATGCCCAAACACAAGGGCACTGACCACCTCCGCGCCGAGCTCAGAAGTCGAATCGCCAAGCTGACGCAGCAGGCAGGCAAGAAGAGCGGCGCCCAGCGGATGTCCATGGCGATTGAAAAAGAAGGCGCCGCCCAGGTCGCCATCATCGGGCTGCCCAATGCCGGCAAGTCTCAGCTTGTGGCCAGCGTAACCAATGCCTCGCCGGTGGTGGCCGACTATCCCTTCACCACCTACTCTGCCAGTCCCGGCATGATGCCCTATGAGAATATACAGATTCAGCTCATTGATACCCCGCCCCTTGTCCCCCAGATGATTGAATGGTGGTTGCCGCCCATGCTGCGGCGGGCCGATGCCCTGCTGATTGTGGTTGATTTGAGTGAAGCTCCCCTGGAGCAGATGGAATCGATAATCGAGCAGTTGCGGCAGATGAGAATCAGCATCGGCCCTGACGAAGCGGATGAGGGAATTCTAAGCCAGCAGAGGGTTCTGGTGGCGGGTAACAAGGCGGACATTCCCGGCACCGAAGCCGGCTTTGCAGCTGTACAGAGCGGATATGGCGATAAACTTCCCGTTGCTTATATCTCGGCGAGGAGCGGGGTCGGTCTGGAAGAAATGAAGCACAAGGTCTTCCAGTTGCTCGGGATTATTCGGGTCTATACAAAAACACCCGGCCAGAAGCCAGATATGAATGACCCCATTATCCTGCCGAGGGGAAGCACGCTGGCTGACGCCGCCGAAGCGGTGCACAAGGACTTCCGGGCCAGGCTCAAGTTCGCCCGGCTGTGGGGCTCGGGCAAGCACGATGGCATCATGGTCAAGCGCGACCATGTATTGCAGGACGGCGATATCATCGAGTTGCACGTGTAATAAAGAGAATAGCTAATAGGAGAAAAAATATGCCAACACGTCCGGGATGGTATGACCGATACTGGCGCAATATGGATAAGGAAACCGAGGCCAAAATGCGCACCACCTGTCCGCGCTGCGGCAGCGCAAAGACATACTACAACGAGCAGTTCCGGACCTGGCGGTGTGGCAAATGCGAATATATATTTGTCATCAAGGGATTGGAGGCCAAAAGCCCCTGGTGGAAGCGCCTGCTCACCTTCTGGAGGAAGTAAAAAATCAACTCTGTAATAACTCTGTAATATGAAGATGCTTGAAAAAGAACATAGTTCATCTTGACAGGAGCAGCGCATTGATGGAAAATAACCTATAATGGAAATCGGGAAAGCGGAATTACAGGATGATCCCGGGTCTAGTGGTGTGGTGCAAGGCGGAGGTGATATGCTGGCAGCGGATAAATCTTCCGAGCGTGAAAATAAAGAGAGGGAACGGCTTGCCATTCAGAGGGCGAGAGACAGAGCTCGCACCGCCAGGTGGGACCTGAATATCGCCATTTTTCTCTTTGTGATTTTAATTATCGTTATAATATTGCTTTTTCAGGGAATTGCCCTTGAAATCGTAGCACCGGTGGCTGTTATTGGACTGGGCCTGGTCTGGCTCACTGGCTGGAGGCAGGGAAGGCAGCTATTTGAGCGTTTCTGTGAGGAAGAGCTGGCCAAGCTGGAATATGAACGTACCCTGCAGGTTGAGGAAACGATAGAGGAAGCGGTGCGCAAGGCCATCCGCGAACGCCTGCGATAATACCGGAGAAAGACCCGCATCTTTTCACCTGCATAAATCCTCGTTTTGAGCATATCTCATTTCTGGGGAAGGAGCACGATGGAAGTACTGGACAGTGTCCCGATTGAAGTGAGCCTTGAAGCCGTGGTGAAGAGGATGCGCCTCCGCAACAGAAGCGATAGTATTCTGCAGCACATACGAGAAATGCTGGACATCGCCCGCCCTGTTGCCAATCCCAAGGCAATCTTCGATGTGGCCTATATTGAGAATAAAGATGGGGACTCACTGGAAATAGGCGGTGTCAAGTTCATCAGTCGTGTTCTCCGGATTAACCTGGACAAAGTGGAGCGTGTATTTCCTTTCGTTATCACCTGCGGTCGGGAACTGGATGGGATTGACATCCCGTCCACGGATTTCCTTAAAGGATATTACCTTGACCAGATAAAGGAGACGACGGTGGTTCTGGCCCGACAGTATGTTGAGGACTACCTGAAGAAGAGATACGCGCTGAGGCAGTTATCCAGAATGGGGCCGGGTGCCGGCGCCGGGGATGATTGGCCGATAACACAGCAGAAAGGGCTCTTCTCGCTCTTCGGGGGCAGGGAAAAGGTCGAGGAGCTTATCGGCGTCAGGCTCACCGATTCTTTTCTGATGGTGCCCATTAAGTCGGTATCAGGTTTCTTTTTCCCCACCGAGGTTAGATTTGAGAGTTGCCAGATATGTCCGCGGGAGCAGTGCATCGCGCGCCGGGCAGCTTATAACCCGGAAATGGTAAAGAAATACCGGCCTGAAAAGGTTTGACCCGCTTTTCTCAGGTTACTTTCTCTATCTCCACCAGACAGCTATTACAGGTGAAAGCACCACCGGGAGACGCCTTGTCTCTGGTGAGCACGTTTACGCAGCCTCCATGGTCAAGTCCGTCGCTGCCCGGCTTGAACCAGGCGCCGGCGTCCAGGCTGGCAACTCCGGATATAATGTGCTCGGTTACTTTGGCCGTGGTGAGAAGTTGCCCACGGTCATTGTATATTCTTACCTTGTCGTCGTTGGCGATGCCTCGTGACTGCGCGTCGCGGGGGTTCAACCAGACCGCGTCATCGGCCAGCGCTTCCAGGCGAGAGATGCCGTGCCACTGCGAGTTAACCCTGGCCCTTGAGTGGGGGCTCACCAGCTGGATGGGGTATTTGCTGGAGGTGGGGTCGTCCCGGCCTTCCCAGGCGGGAATATATTTGGGAATGGGGGGGAGAAGGGGGTCCTGCCTTTCCGCCAGCTGCTGGCTGTATATCTCTATCCTGCCCGAGGGGGTGGGGAAGGGATGGTGGGCCGGGTCTTCAATCTGCTCTCGGAAAGCGACCCAGGGCTGGTCCAGCGGAATGGGGTGAACTCCTTTGCGTTTGAAAATCTCGTATTCGGGAAGGTCTGGAGTGGCCGCGGCAAATTCCTTGAGCCAGTCTTCTTCCGACTTGGGGTTATAATCGGTTATTCCCAGCCGGGAAGCCAGCTCATTGAAAATGGCCAAATCTGACTTGGTTTGTGGTAATGGTTCTATAGCTCTGTCCATATGAATAAAGTAGGGTCCCCCCATCCAGGGCTGCCCGATATCTGTGCACTCCAGGTTTGTGGTGACCGGCAGAACGATATCGGCGTAGCGGGCAGTGGGGGTAAGGAAGAGTTCATGGACTACGATGAACTCCGGCTTCTGCAGTGCTGCTACACCCTTATTGGTATTCAAGAACTGGTTTAGCATGTTGCAGCACAGGATGTAGAGCAGCTTGATATCGCTGGGGTAGCCGCCAGCTTTACCGTTTAGCAGTGCATCGTAAACATCGGCTACATGCACCAGCTGCGTCGGGCTCGCCGGCACCGGCAGGGTTTTCTTGAGATTACCCGGGGTGCGCCTGCCGACACCGCCGGACGCGCAACCGCCGGTAATGCCTATATTTCCCGTCATGGCGGCCAGGGTGCTGGCCGCCCGGTGATACTGCTCGCCGAAGGCCGTCCGACCAGGCGCCCAGCTGGCATGAAGGGCCGCCGGTTTGTTGGTAGCATAATCCCGGGCCAGCTGTATTGTAATCTCGGCGGGAACGCCGGTGATAGCCTCAGCCCATCCAGGCGTCTTGGGCACCCCGTCCTCTTTGCCGACCACGTAATCCCTGAATTTCTCGAATCCCACCGTGTGAGTTTCTATAAAGTGGCCGTCGTAGAGATTTTCTTCAATCATGACATAGGCCATGGCGATTAGCAGCGCAGCATCTGTCCCCGGTATTATAGGGACCCACTGGTCAGCTAGTGTTTTCGCCGAGATAGTATACCTCGGGTCAACGCATATAATTCTGGCTCCAGCTTTCTTTGCTTGGGATAGGTAGTAGGCGGTTTCCGAGCCGAATCGAGTCACCACCGGATTCCAGCCCCACATTATTATCAGTCTGGAATGGAGAAAATTATCGGGAGTGTTGCCGGTAAAGTCGGTGCCGAAGATGAGAAGATCAGAAAAATTGGCGGCTTCAAAAGACATGCTGCCCCATCGGGTTGTGTAGCCGCCGAGGAGAGCGAAAAAGCGACGGCCGGCCCTTCGGACCAGGGGGCTCATCGAGCCGGCAGAGTCCTTGAGAAAAATTGACGTGGCTCCGTACTTGTCTTTGACTCTCTTGAGTTCTCGGGCCACGGTGTCGAGTGCTTCTTTCCATGAGATGGGCTTTAATTCACCGCTGCCCCTTCCCCCCACCCTTTTCAGCGGCTGTCGGAGACGATTTTCCGCATATACGATTTCCTTCTGGGCCAGCCCCCGGGGACAGGCTTTCAGGCCGGGCATCGGTCCCGCCCCGGTGTCGATTCGGGTGATTACGCCTGCATTGACGTGTACCTTCAG
>CAYFVI010000046.1:0-3609 GCA_964346525.1 uncultured Dehalococcoidaceae bacterium | reverse complement strand
TTCGCTGGCGTTGTTCGGACTCGTATTTAGAGATGTTTCCGGTTTCAGATTTGATATCGGCTCCGGCACATTTTTTTTCAGCTGCTCCTGAATCCTTTCCTGAACCTGTTCGACTGACTGATTGTCAGTTCCTGCCTGAAGCCTTTCTTGAATTCGGTTTTGTATTCTCTCCATTACCTCAGGTTGAATCTGCTGCAGTGCTGGGACGTCCTCCAGTATATTAGCCGGGGCCGACCGATTTCGCAGCCGCTCAATCGCCTGTTCGCGGTTTTGCAGGGCGTTGGCCATGGCGTTTTCAATTACCTCTTTGGCTGGCTCAGGCACTTTTTCGTGAACCTGGGCTAGGACTTCCAGATGTACCGAGGTGGCTTTGGCTACGAGCTCATCTACTGCGGTAGTATTTTCACTAAGCCCCCAAGCGATTTCTGAAATCTCTTGGCCAAATCGGCGCAGCTCTTCCGCATCTTCGATGGCGGTTTCCACTTCAACGGTGGCGTTTTCACTCGCCTTTCCCAAGGCTCTTTGCAGGCGGTTCCGAATGCTTTCCATATTAATCTCGGTGGCTCTCTCTACTTTATGCCTGGCAAGGGCGCGCAGTGCATTCTGCTGCCCGCTGAGTGACCGTTCCCGGGCCTGATTGAGCGCTTCTCTGGCCTCCTCCGGCACCCTGTCTTTGACTATGTCAAGAACGGCTAGATGTTTCTCCGTTGCCAGTGCCACTTCTTCCGATATATTGGCAGATAAGCCCTGCTCACCTGCCGCCTGCAGCTTCTCCTGAACCATGGCCATAAACTCATCATAGCTGCCCGCTGCCTGCGTCATCTCTTGCAGCTTGTTTTTCAGTGCCATGGCATTGGCTTCGGCCAGCCTCTCTTCAGCATATTCAAGGGCCTTCTGCGCTTTTGCCTCGTCGCCGAAGGCGAACATGAGGCCAAGTTTCTTACCGAAAGTGTCCAAAAAGTAGAAAGGGCTGTCCGGCGTGATTCCGGGATCAGGTAATTCCTCGTCCTGAGCATAAGCGATACCGCCAAACAGGAGTGAAATTATCAGAACAATGCTGACCATCGACATCCTGACTTTGTTCATTTTCAGTACCAACCCCCCCCGTTGCATAGTTTAGTCTATATGTTTAATAACGGAAGAACGGAGGATAAGTTAGGCCTTTTGCAAGAAAAATATTAATTTTCTCGTTCCAGCTGGTTCAGCTTGGCATCGCCGATGCCGAAGTGATGGGCGATTTCATGTTTCACCACCCGCTGTACTTCCCGCTGGATATGGGTCTCACTGCGGCATCGGGCCTCAATTGGCTTCTGGAAAATGGTGATTTTGTCCGGCGGCACCATGCCGTAGGCACGGCTTCGCCGGGTCAGTGGCACTCCCTCATAAAGACCCAGCAGGGTTTCTCCACGCTTCAACCCGGCCTCAGCCAGCTGGCTGGATGTCGGTTCGTCCTGCACCACGACATCGATATTGTCCATCCGCTCGCGGAACTCGCCGGGCAGGTCGTCAACAGCCTTGAACACGAGCCACTCGAACTGGTCTCTGTCCATGTTTCATTCTTTCCGCTGTCTCTTTTTCCAGAGCGACCAGACAAACAGGAGGAGTATGCAGTAAGCGTTTAACATGGCGAATCCATAGAGCAGGGCGAGAACCAGGCTCCAGGGCAGTTCGGACTGGGGGGAAGGAAGGAAGCGCGTCATATGGATGCTGGCACCAACCACGCCGCCTGTGTTCAGGGCTGCGATACCAATCCAGACGGGGAGGCTGGTGAGTACTTTAAGGCTCGGCTTCAGGATGAGATAAAAGAGGAGGCCATACAGGCCGAGAACGCCGACGATGACCAGAGCTGACATTACCAGACCGCTGGTGGAGAAGTTAACCGCCAGTTCCCAGATAATGCGGATAATAATGGCCGCGAAAACGGGCGTTATGGTTACCAGAGCCCAGACTCTGAGCGATAATCTTTTCATCGTTCCGAATGCACAACATCCAATTTCATTCAGGTCTCTTTCTCAGAACCTGCTCTATTCTTGCTTGCGCTCAAGCAGGGCGCGCAGCTCTTCAGCCCTTTCCTGGCTCAGGGTGCCTTTGGCGATGCCGATGGGTATGGTCTTGAGTCCAAGCTCTTTGTAGAGCGGTAAAATATCCGGGGCATACTTCTGCAGCGCGTTGAGGTGGCTCTTTATCGTCTTGATATCGCCCCGGGCGATAGGGCCGGTAAGACAGCCGGGAAAGCCGATGCTGGCGATGTTGTTCACCGAGCCCTGAAGGAGCGGGATATACGCTTTGGCAGCCTCCTCCTTGGACTTGCTGAAATTCTGCCAGAGGTCGGTGGCGATATCAACCAGGGTGAAGAAGTAATTGCAGGCGATGCAGGCGGCGGCGTGATAGAGGGCTTTATCCTCGGAGGTGAGATAAACCAAGTCGCCGTTCAGCGACATGGCGATTTCGGTGAGCGTCGTTTTCAAAGGCTCTTCGGATTCAATGGCGAAGGTGGAGTTGGGCAGGTTGGCGATGGCCTGCTCCCTCCCGGCAAAGGTCTGGCAGGGATGGATGGCGCCCACCATGGCCCCCTGCTCTCTAGCAGCGTCTAGGGAATGCACCGTACTGGCGCCGCTGCAGTGGACGGCTGATTGTCCGGTGCGCCACTTCAGTTCGGCAGCGACCCTGGGGATGATGTCGTCAGGAGTGGTGATGAAGACCATATCGGCGCTATCAACCAGTTCCTGGGCTTTTTCAAATATCCGGCATCCGGGGATATCAGCGGCAAAGCGCTGCGCTGCCTCTTTGACCACGTCGAAAACGCCGACGATTTCATAGTTGCGCTTCGACAGGTTTACGGCAAAGGCGGTGCCCACCGGTCCGGCGCCAATGAACCCGAGCTTCAGCAAATCTCTCACCTCCTTGGCGAGCCAGTTTCCAGGCTATTTAAAGGCGTATTTTTTCATAACCTCAGAGTCAAGCTCAAGACCGAAACCGGGCTTATCAGGAATCTTGAGGCAGCCATCTTTGAGTGGCAGGGGCTCTTTATACAGGAATTCCCACCAGGGCATATATTCCACGATGAGACCGTTAGGGATGGCCGCCACCATATGTGCGGAGAACTCGTGGAAGACATGGCTGGCCACAGGCAGGTGCCATGCCTCGGCCATCGCCGCCACCTTTATCCATTCGGTGACGCCGCCCACCCGCTGCAGGTCCGGCATCAGTACGTCCAGTGCCTTATTCTCAAACACGCGGCGGAAATCATGTTTGCTGCTGAGGGTCTCACCACCGGCCACCCTGAGGGCCAGGGCGTTGGTGACCAGGGCCCAGTCCGCGGGGTCGTTGCTGGTGAGCGGGTCTTCCAGCCAGTACACGCGGTGCTTCTCCAGCTCTCGCCCCATCTCAACTGCCTGGGGCACCGTCCATGCCCAGTTCACGTCAACCATTATATCAATATCTTTCCCAACCGCCTCTCTCACCGCTTTCAGCCTTTCCAGCTCGACCTGGAATGGCTTGTTGCCCATGTTCATTTTCATAAAGCGGAAGCCCTGCTTCACCAACGAGGCAGCATCTTTCTGCAACCGGTCAATGCTCCAGTTGAGGAAAAGGAGGTGGCTGGCATAG
>CAYFVI010000045.1:0-2782 GCA_964346525.1 uncultured Dehalococcoidaceae bacterium | reverse complement strand
CGGAGATAAAGGTTTTCTCCGTAATGACTCCTTACAAACCGAAAGAAACCTTCGACTACCTCAGACGGATGAATCAAAAGATGAACTTGAGAACCACTGTCTATATGGTTGCGGATAGTATCCCGGAGGCTCTCCGAGATGACTCTTTAGAAGTAAGGCTGCTGCCTACTGAAGAATTCAAACAAAAAGCATCTCAAGTTGAGTCTCAAAACGGGAGTAGAATTTATGAAATAGACCCGGATGAGTGCTGCCGACTGCTTAAAGTGGAACCCACCAGAGTAGCGGTAGGCGGTCTGGATGCCTGGATATGCGGCTTAAGGAACACCGAGGGCAGAACCAGAGCCGATTACCAGGAAATAGAAGAGAAGGGCGGGCTTATTAAGGTAAACCCGATTCTGACCTTTACCGAAGCCGAGATATGGAGGTATATGGCCACCAGAGGTATCGAACCCCATGTCTGGTACGGGAAAGGTTACCGGTCTCTTGGCTGTGCACCTTGCTCCAATCCAGGGGGAGAGCTGGAACGAGATGGTAGATGGCAGAATACCAGCAAGTGCGGAGGTGAGTGTGGCATCCACACTCAAAGGTTGAAATGAATCAGGATAGCTTGTGGAAAACCGGTGGACAAAATGCGGAACCAGACCATAAATTAAAGGTCTATTCTGATATAACCCAGCTAATCGCCAGCGCGCAGAACCCGACGCCGCTGGTCAGGGTAAATAGAATCAACCCCAATAAGGATTTTCAAATCTATCTTAAGCTGGAGAGATACAATCCTTTTGGCTCGGTCAAGGATAGAATCGCCTATGAAATGCTTAAAGCGCTGGAAATAGGGGATAGAACGGTGGTGGAACCATCGTCGGGCAATACCGGAATTGCTTTAGCCTGTGTCGCCAATGCCCTGGGAATACCGGTGGAGATAGCGGTTCCGGAGAGAATTCCTGACGAGAAAAAGGTGATGTTAAGGTTCCTGGGGGCTAAAGTGCTGGAAGCTGATGATGCGCTATGTCCGGCGTTTCCCACGGAGGGAGCCCGGGGCCTGGTTAACAGCCTAATCAAAAGTCCATCAACCAGAGATAGTTATATCAGTCCCAATCAATACGAGAATGAGCTCAATGTTCAGGCCCATTACCGTACCACCGGGCCAGAGATATGGAAGCAAACGCAGGGCAAGGTGGATTATTTCTTTGCTGGGTTCGGCACCTGCGGCACGATAACCGGCGTCGGCAGGTATCTCAGAGAGCGGAACCCGGAGATAAAGATTATTGGCATAGAGCCTTCTTCTCCGAACCATAAATTGCCGGGTATGAAGAGGATAAGTGGACTGGATAAGGAGTTCATACCCAAAATCCTGGATAGCTCGGTAATAGATGATACTGTGGAAGTGGCCGACGAAAAGGCATATCAGACTGCCCTGGAGCTGGCCAGGAAAGACGGAATTCCGGTTGGACCGACGACGGGGGCGATAATTTATGTGGCTCTGCATTATGCTGAATTCAGCAAAGGCCTGGCCGTGGTTATCTCACCTGACGACGCCTTCAAATATACCAGCTTCTACCGGGATTTTCTGGAAACAGCCAATCAGGGGATGAGAGAAAGGGAATATGGAAAAAGAATGTGATTTAACCGGTTTTATCTGCCCGTTATCCAAGATAAAAGCAGCCGAGGTAATGAATAATCTGGATGAAGGGGAAACGGCAAGGATAATACTGGGCGACAGAGACTCTTTCAAAAGCGTGGCGCAGGAGCTGAAGTCCAGAGGTATAAAACCGGGCTTTAAGCAAGAGGGTGAAAGCAGGTTCGTATTCACCGTTACCAAATGATAATGAGTGAACAAAAACTCACCTGTGAGAGTCAAAAAATAAACTTTGGGATTCGCTCAACGTGGAAAGTCATAAAAGGAGCATCTTAAAAGCGGTAACATGGCGGTTACTGGCTACTCTGGTTACCATCATTGTGGTTTACATGCTAACCCAGAAAGTGGCGCTTTCACTGGGTGCCGGTTTTATAGATGCATCCATAAAGGTGTTTGTGTATTATGTACATGAAAGGATATGGGACCGGCTGCGATTTGGCCGAAGGGAAGAGGTTAAAGAAGATTATACGATATAAGCCCGGGTAAGAGAATAAAGCGGAGTGAACTCACTCAGGGGAGGAAATATGAAATTTGAAACGCTAGCCATTCACGCCGGAGAGCGGCCGGATAAAACCTTCGGTGCCGTATCAGCACCTATATATCAAACGTCGACCTTTGTCTTTGAGGATGTAGGGAAAACAAGGGGTTACGATTATTCCCGCACCGCCAATCCGACGCGAAAAATCCTGGAGGATACCATTGCCAAGCTCGAGGGAGGGAAAGCCGGATTTGCTTTCGCCACCGGGATGGCCGCCGAAACCACCGTTATCCATCTGCTCAAGGTGGGCGACCACGTAATCGCGGGAGATGATATTTACGGGGGAACCTACCGGCTATTTCAAAATGTTATGCGTGACCTCGGGCTGGAGTTCACGTTCTTAAAAATGGATAATCGGCAGAATATAGAGGAAGCAATAAAGCCAAACACCAAGATGCTCTGGCTGGAGACCCCTTCCAATCCGCTGTTGAATATCGTTGATATCGAGATGGCGGTTGACGTGGCCAAAAAGCACAACTTGCTGACAGCGATAGACAACACCTTTGCCACCCCCTACCTCTTAAAGCCCATTGAGTACGGAATTGACCTTGTTGTCCATTCCACCACCAAATACCTGAACGGGCATTGCGATGTCGTCGGCGGGGCCG
>CAYFVI010000044.1:0-3827 GCA_964346525.1 uncultured Dehalococcoidaceae bacterium | reverse complement strand
TTCTGGGCAAACTCGTCAAGCTGGAACTGGTCTTTATCCGGCGTGTAGCGGACGCGGTCGCGTACATAGTGAAATATCTTTTCCGCTCTCTGCACCCGGTCCGGGTACTGGCTCAGCATCTCCTGGCCCATCCGGTAGGCGGTATCGGCTTCTTCTCCCAGACTTTCGTAGATAATTACCGGGCGGAACCCCTTTTCGCTTACCTGATAGAAACCGTCGGCGCCGGCGGCCCGGGTGCGACTTATATCCCAGTCATCAAAGACATCATTGCCTGCGGTGCGGAATCCTTTGGAACTGGTCGCCCAGGCGTAACCGCTGGCGGCCAGAACGGAAACCAGCACCACAATCAGAATGAGAAACAGTCTTATCTTTTTCATAGCGGTATGGTCAGGGCAGCGTGGAGTATCAGGCCGAAAAAGACCAGATAGCCGAAAACGTTGATGCCCACGGCCACCGGCTCCCCGTCAATACCGGCAAAAGGGATTTTTGGGGTCAATTTGTCCACAAGATAGAACAGGGCGACGCCGACCAGCAGGCTTACCACAAAGCTCAGCGCCAGCAACCCCAGCCTCCTGAAGTCGAAGAAATAGGCCAAGAGCGGTCCGCCGACCACTGTCGGTGCCGTCAGGGCGCCGTGAATGACCAGGCCGGTGAGGATGAAAAAGCCGGCGATGAACAAGCCGATGGATACCGGATTTTCACCGATGCGCTGGCGGTGCGGGATATGGGGGGTGAGCGCATCAAAAGCGCGTATACCCAGCCAGGCGAGCAGGGTGCAGATGATGACCAGCCAGACGGTTTTTGCCATCCAGATGAGTGCCAGAACCCAGAAGGGCAGTGCCAGTCCCAGCTCGTTCATAATCATAACCTCCTTTAGCCAAGAAAGAGTGGCGTGATGTAGGTTTCAATTATGGCCGCCGGCAGCAGCAGGGCAAAAGCCAGTGCCATATATTTGGAATTCCGTTTCAGATTGGGGAATAGCTGGTCTCTTCTTTTCCTGGAAAAGAGAGAGATGATTACTGTCGAGCCGAAGCTGAGGGCAGCCGCCTCGCCGATAATCAGCGCTGGAATCTCGACTACGCCGTGCGGCAACAGGCCGGCCAGAAGCAGACCGACCGATTCCTGTTCTATCACGGTAGCGGAGACGAACGAGAGAAGTCCGCCGTTGGCTATCAGCGCGATTACAGGTGCCAGGCAGAGAAGCGGGCTGAAGATAAAGCTGAAAAGCAGGGCCGAAACGTTTTTCGCGAAAATGAAAGCCGCCGTTGATATGGTAAAGGGGCTGAGGTCCAGTAATCTGGCCAGCTCCTCAAGGGCCGCCAGGTCCCCAGCAAAGACATCGGACGCTTTATCAGTCATCAACAGACCGAAGGCCATACCGATGACGAACAACCCTATGGCAACCAGAATCCATACCCGGTAGCTCATCTGGACACTGTCCTATTTTTCATCCCATTTATCGTAATGTACAATCTCGCCGAGTTCTTTTCTTGGCCTGGGCTCCTTTGTTTCTGCGGGGTAGCCGAGCGGCGTCATCGCCACCGCGCGATATCCTTCCGGCACCGAGAGGATACGGGCGGCTTCCCCGGCGTCGAAGCGTCCCACGTAAACCGTGCCCAACCCGAGCGAGTGGGCGGCCAGCACCAGATTCTGCATCGACAGGGCAACGTCGAACATGAACCAGTCGCCCTTGTCGGTCATAACCTCGCCATCCTTGAGCCCCGCCCTGCCCATCTGAGCGCAGGCAACGATGACCAGCGGCGCATTGCATATCGCATCTCGGGCGGGATTGGTTTCATTGAGCGTATTGGAGAGGTTGCTTTTGGTAGCACCATCCTTCACGACGACGAATCGCCAGCACTGCGTGTTGGCCCAGGATGGCGCCTGACGCGCTGCCTCCAGCACCGTCTCCAGCGTTTTATCATCCACCGGGTCGGATTTGTATTTGCGAATGCTTCTGCGGGTGCGAATTGCTTCCAGGACTTCCATCAATCCTCCTTTTTGATAACTTCTATTCGTCTCCCCAGGCGCCCTTGCCGATAAGTGAGACGAAGCGGCAGCCACCCAGGTTCTCAATCCGGTTTTTCTTTCTCTGGCGGGTTATTTTCACCAGCTCCTGGAGGTAACGCGAGCCGACGGGAATAACCATCCGTCCGCCAATAGCCAGTTGCGATATCAGCTCGGCAGGCACCTTGGGCGCGCCGGCGGTAACCAGTATCGCCCCATAGGGGGCTTCTCTAGGCCAGCCCAGGGTTTCCCTGGAAAGGTGGATTTTAATATTGCGATATCCCAGGCCTTCCAGTACCTTTCTGGCTTTCTCCGCCAGCTTGGGCAGGCGCTCCACGCTAACCACATAACGGGCCAGTTCGGCGAGAATCGCCGCCTGATAGCCGCTGCCCGTTCCGATTTCCAGCACCTTTTCCGTGCCGGTCAGCTCCAGCGCCTCGGTCATCAGGGCGATAATGAAGGGCTGAGAAATGGTCTGGTCCAGGCCGATGGGCAGCGGGATATCTTCGTAGGCGAGGTGGCGACTTTCCTCCGGCACGAATCTCTCCCGGGGTATGCGGGCCATAGCCTCAAGGACTCGCCCGTCCTTTATTTCTCTGCTAAGGTGCTCCATTAACCTGGCTCTTTCGGTTGCCAAGTCCATCTCTACCGCCAGGCGAAAATATTACAGAACCACCGCCAGCACAATAAGAATGACCAGTATCGCTCCGGCCAGGATACCGATTCGGCGCAGCTCCGCGGTCACAAAGGGGTATTTCACGGCCGGAGTTTTTGTTTTCGTAGCCGCTGGGCTGGATACCGGAGTGGAAACAGCGGGGGTACTCTCTGGAGCAGTTACCGTCGATGCCGCAGGCCTGGAAATTGCCGGTTGCCTCATTCTTTTTTTCTTATGCTGGAACGCTTTGCCGCGTTTTGGTTTCTTTGGCATAGGGTCACTCCTCTATCAGGTTCAACTTAATTTCTATCTCTGCTTTGCCCTCGGGTGCGACCTCTCATAGGTGCGCCGGACGTGTTCGCTGGTGAGGTGGGTGTAAACCTGCGTGGTGGAGATATTGGCATGTCCCAGCAGCTCCTGAACGGCGCGCAGGTCGGCGCCGCCGCTCAGCATGTGGGTGGCAAAGCTGTGCCGCAGGGTATGCGGGCTGATCTGGGCATCCAGCCTTGCCGACTTAGCGTACTCTTTCAACTTTTGCCAGAAACCCTGCCGGGTCAGGCGGTCGCCGCGGGGGTTGAGAAAAAGGGCCGCCTCATCCTTTTTATGCGCCAGTTTGGGGCGCGTTTCCTCAAGGTACTCTTTGACCGACCGGGCCGCCTGCTCATAAATCGGTACGATGCGTTCCTTATGCCCCTTGCCGAAGCACCTCACATATCCCTCGTCGGTATTGACATCGCCCAGGTTAAGGCTGACCAGCTCGCTTATCCGCATGCCGGAGGCGTAGAGCAGTTCCAGCATGGCTTTGTCCCTCCGGGCTTCCAGCGTGTTCGACTTGGCCGGCTGTTCCAACAGTTGGCGTACCTGGCTGATGGTAATCGGCTTGGGCAACGCCTTTCCCACGCTGGGAGAGCTCATGTTCTCGGTCGGGTCAACTTTAATAGTTCCCTCGGACTTTAAAAAGCTGAAGAAAGACCGTGCCGCCGCCACTTTGCGGGCGATGGTGGTGGCCGCGTAATTTCTCTCCTTTAGATTGAGCATATAGGCCAGCATTGCCTGGCGGTCGAAGTTTTCCCATGAAGACATTTGCCCCTGCCTGGTTGCCTCTTCCCCAGCGAAGCCGGCCAGCTGCTGTAAATCGTTCCGGTAAGCATCGAGGGTATTGCCA
>CAYFVI010000043.1:0-7465 GCA_964346525.1 uncultured Dehalococcoidaceae bacterium | reverse complement strand
AGCATCACCGAAACTTTCAAGCTCTGGCCGGATATAGGGACACTTCTGCCGGCAACGGGGTACGGCGAACAGCAGCTTAAAGACCTTGAGGCGACCATCAACAAGACCGACTGTGATGCAGTGGTGGTGGCCACACCTATCGACTTAAGCCGGGTCGTTGATATCAAGAAGCCGAATACGAGGGTCTACTATGACCTTCAGGAAATCGGGACGCCGAATTTAAGCGAAATATTATCTAGGTTTGGAAAGGCACACAATCTTCCTATGAAATAGAAGTCAGACTCTCCGGAGAGATGTGAAATTATGGTGCGGGAGAAGGGTGCATCGTTCCCCCTCGTATCGGTCATTCTGGGCCGAATGCGGTATGGGCGTTCGATGCACCCCTTTCTTGCAGTTACCATTGTTTTGGAATAGAGTATGGCAAAAGTTTATTAAGATTCAATGAAGGAGGTGGTTCAATCAAGGATAAATGAATAGTGCCAGGAGAGATTACGGCACAGCCTGAGTTAGAGAAAAGAGTACATTAAAAGGAGTACATTGCAATGGCAAAGATCGTAAACTCGTGGAACGAATGGGACCCGTTGAAGCGCGTGATTGTAGGGAGGCCAGAGGGTACCAACGTTCCGGCTCCGGAGCCGGCCTGGTGGTATGACCTCCCACTGGGAGGGTTCCCACTGGGGCAGTGGGGCCCGTTCCCGCAGGAGATGGTGGATGCGGCCAACGAACAGATGAACTATTTCGTTTCGGTTCTTGAGAAGCGGGGTGTCATTGTCGAGCGAGTAGACATTCAGCCGTTCATGCTGAATGTGCCGGTTTCAAATCCGTACTG
Organism: uncultured Dehalococcoidaceae bacterium; assembly: GCA_964346525.1. Lineage (GTDB taxonomy): Bacteria > Chloroflexota > Dehalococcoidia > Dehalococcoidales > RBG-16-60-22 > E44-bin89. The sequence continues at coordinate 6,636 of CAYFVI010000043.1, read as the reverse complement.
GACGCAACTTAACTGCCACGGCGTCAACAACACCCGCGACATCACCATGATTCATGGCAACTACATCGTTGAGGCCACGACCTGCCGTCGGACACGGTACTGGGAACGTTATAATCTTCGGCCGATCTTTGAGCGGTACTTCAAAGAGGACCCCGAGGTGGTTCATTTTGCCGCGCCCATGCCCATGCTCACCGATGAATCTTACGTCAGGAACTATTACTATGACATGGAGCATACGTGGACAGATGAGCAGAAGAAACAGAGGCTGCACAACTGGGAGTTCCAGTTGACGGAAAAAGAGCCACTGTGGGATGCCGCCGATGCCATGCGGTTTGGCAAAGACATCTTCCACCAGGGCTCGTGCGTGACAAACAAGGGAGGCATGGACTGGCTGAAGCGCATGTTCGCGTCGCTTGGCATCCGGGTGCACCATGTACTGTTCGATACCCCCTGGCCTCCCTCGCCTGACAGGCCGGATAATTACCATCCGTGGCACATCGACGTGAATCTGGTGCCGCTGCGGCCGGGTCTGGCAATATACAATCCAGACTGGTCACCGCGCACTCCGGAGCTGATGGAATTATTCAAGATAAACGACTGGGAGCTGATTCCCGCAGCTAGGCCGGTTTATGTGCATAAGAACAAGGTCTACCTGACCGGGCTGTATGAGGGCAAGTCGTGGATATCGATGAACACCTTCTCCATCGACCCGAAGACGGTCTGTGTGGAGGCGCACGAGACGGCGTACTGCGAGCAGCTGGATAAGCTCGGATTTGAGGTTATCCCCATCCCGTATGAAAAGGTGATCCCGTTTGGTGGCGCCCTGCATTGCACCACGCTGGATGTCTATCGTGAGGGCAAATGCGAGGATTACTTCCCCAAACAGATTAAAGGTTATTGATGAGTAATCTGAGACCGGGCAAAATGCGGCACCCCGTGCCGGGGTGCTTCTTAAAATTATGATAATGGACGAGTCTTCCTTAAACTAAAAAGTAAAGGAGAACGCGCATGGACGGTTATCAGATAGGTTTGATTGCACTTGTTTCGCTGTATGTGCTCGTTGGCATATCCATGTATTTTCTGGTTCAGCGCAGTGGGAGGCGCTTCATCATTGCTGGTAAAAGGCTGCCTCTCTTCCTGATAGGTACCATGCTGTTTGCCCAGGCCTTGGATGCCAACGCCACGCTGGGCAATGCCGGCGGCGTGTATGCCGGCGGGTTCTGGGCTGGATTCCAGTTCCCGCTAGGACTGGCTTTGTGCCTCGTTATCGTCGCGATATGGTACGCTAAACCCCTGAACCGGATGAACCTTATCACGCTGGCGGATTTCTATTTCAGGCGGTTTGGCCGCAGGGTAGAGGTCCCCGTTGGACTGCTCATGTCTTTCAGTTTCTGTATTCTGGTGGCGGGTAACATGGCCGGTGCCGCCTGGATAATCCACATTATTTTTAACGTAGATTATGTCCCGGCACTGCTCATAATGAGTATCCTTCTCCTTACCTACACGTTCAGCGGGGGTCTTTTCTCATGTGCGGCCACAGATATAGTGCAGCTCTATCCCGCTCTGGCTGCATTCGTTGGGGGCGCTCTCTGGATATTCTTCAGCGTTGGTGGCGGTGAATGGGGCTACTTTGCCGCGGCGGTTCCTGCTGGCTACGCTGACCTGAGCGGTTTATACTCAATAGAATATGGAGCGCTTTTGAACTGGGCGGGTATCCTGGCGCTCGGCATCGGCGACGTGGTTGCCCTCGATTTCATGGAAAGAGTCTTTGCTTCCAAGAACCCGGAAACAGCTCGAAGGGGCTGTTTGTGGGGAGCCGGCTTCACGCTCATACTGGGACTGGCCGCTTCATTTATCGGTTTGATGGCCTTCCAGTTCCTTCCGGAAATCGATGACCCCAGGTCAGTTATAGTGCTGGCGTCAACCACTGCCATGCCTCTGGTCATCGGATTATTCGTTATGGCTGGTGTTATCGGTGCTGGCCTGTCCACTGCCAACGGGGGGGCGCTGGCTGTATCCGCGGTATTCGGTCGGAATATACTGCACAGAAACATCCTGCTGCCGCTGCATAGAAGAAAAGCCAGAAAGCTGGGAGTGAGTGTTGAGGAGCTAGCCATTGACTGGCATGTTCTGGACCGCAGACTCCTCTGGTGGGCCCGGCTCATGCTCATACCGGTAATGGCATTTTCGGTCTGGCTGGCCTACGTAAAACCTGAGCCGGGAATTATGCTGGTTCTCGCTTTCGATGTGGTTTTCGCCGGATGCCTGGTTCCTCTGACCCTGGGCATATACTGGAAAAAGGCAAATATGTATGGGGCTTTGGCAGCAGTCATTGTTGGGTCCCTCCTTCGATTGATTTTGTTCTTTTCGGTAGGCAACCCAGCATTTGGCATCTTCTATATTCCGGAGCATTTAGCCGGTCTGGATACATTGATTCCACCGGTGGTGTCGCTCATAGTGATGGTACCGGTGAGCCTGCTAACTCAGAAGCAAGACCCACCAAAGCATGACATTATCTTCGAAAGCCCCACTGAGGAAGAGGTGGCCCGGGCCATGCGTTACTAAAAGGCAAGGCCTTATTCTACGAGTCATCTGTTGAAGTGAGGTGCTCTCTTCCCGAGAAGCGGGAAGAGAGCACCCTTATCGCCGTATAATGGGTGAATGGAGAAATGGTTCCGCAGGAAAACAAAACCAGGACCTTCGTGATTGCTCTCGGTGGCAACTCCATCCTTAGAGCAAAGGAAAAGGGCACCGCCAGAGAGCAATATAAGAATCTGGACCGCACGGCTGAGCAGTTGCTAGGCCTGTTAAGCAGCGGGAACCGTGTCGTAATCACGCACGGGAACGGACCGCAGGTTGGCAACTTGCTCCTTGCCGATGAGGCGGCAAAAAACGTGGTGCCCCCCATGCCTCTAGACGTCTTAGGCGCCCAGACAGAAGGGTACATGGGCTATATGATCCAGAATACCCTGGCTAACCATCTGAGAAAGGCGGGAGCGCCGCATAACATAACCACCGTGGTGACTCAGGTGATAGTGGACAGGGATGACCCCGCCTTCAAGGACCCTTCCAAACCCATCGGTCCTTTCTACGATGCAGACAAAGCGGAACAGCTGCGGCGGGAGAAGGGCTGGGATATCATCGAAGACAGCGCCCGTGGCTACCGTCGCGTCGTCCCTTCGCCGATCCCGGTCAATATCCAGCAGGCCAGGATTATCAAGAGCATGCTGGATGCCGGTGAGATAGTAATCGCCGTCGGTGGGGGTGGAGTCCCGGTGGTAAGGGAGGACAATCGCAATTTGCGCGGCGTTGAAGCGGTAATCGATAAGGACTACGCCTCAGCCCGGCTGGCTATAGAGATAGATGCTGATGTCCTCTTTATTCTTACCGCTGTGGAGCATGTATATCAGGACTTTGCCACGCCTCATCAGAAGGCGCTGGAGAACCTGAGCCTTGATGAGGCAAAAAAGCTTCTCAAAGAGGGGCAATTCGGCAAGGGGAGCATGGAACCCAAAATCCGGGCGGCCATAATGTTTCTGGAAGAAGAAGACCCGTCGCGGGAGCGAGAGGTGATTATAACCCTCCCTGAGACGGCGCTAAGTGCGCTGGAGGGGAAGACCGGCACCCGGATTACAAGATAAGATGCGGGATGAGGCTTAAATTGAGAACGGCCCGGCGCCCGTGGGTCGTTCTGCTTTTATAATTTGCTAACAACGTGGGCAACAAAGGCGACAAAGGCAAAGGCGGGCACCGTAACCATTACTATTCCCAGAAAAATATCTAATGCCATTCTACCTCTCTCCACAGTTTCCTATTTTTGCTGCTACCACATGAGCAAGGACTTTTCCTTCTAACTCTGTATTATCATATATCGTTTTAATAGTCAATAACCTAAATAACCGGGTAATAGGGTATTGTTACATCCCAAATCATATCAATGGGTAGAGAGGTCTTTAATCTGCTGCTTGGCAATCTGTATCAACCTGGGATCGGAGGAAAGGGCGATGAACTTCTCGAAATCAGAGATGGCTTTGGTCTTATCACCCTGTAGTTTGTGAGCCATTGCCCGGTTGCCGTAGGCGACGGTAAACTTGGGGTCGAGGCGGACAGCTTCATCGAAGTCGGCAATGGCTCTCTGCAGTTGGCGCTGCTCCAGGTAGCGGTTGCCCCGCGTGTTGTAGGCATCAGCATCCATCAGGTTGGGGCGAGTCGCTTTCTCGTGCATGGCTTTTTCGTAAACCTCAATGGCTTCTTGAGCCTCTGTCTGCCTCGATTCAAACGGTACACCGCAGGTGGCACAAACTGTGGCGTCTTTAGAGTTCTTGGCCCCGCAATTCGAACACTTCTTTTGAAAGAACATATAACACCTTATAACAATGTTTACTTCTCGACGGTTTGCAGGACTTGAATTACTTTGCTCAGGGTAATAGCAATCTGGTTGCACATCTTCACGTACTGGTTTTCCAATATTGGACTTTTCGTGTCAAATTCTTTGAGGAACCAGACAATGTTGTTGGCGGCATACATATCCAGGTAGGACTCCGCCAATTCCCATTTAAGCTCTGGCGCCAGTATATTGGGAATATCTGGACTCTCATCCCATACGGCGGTCTGAAAAGGTTCCGGGTTGTCAGGTCTAGGCTCCGAAGACAGCGCAAGATTTTTCTCCAGTTCAAATAATATGCGCTCAGTGTCTAGAGGTTCGACTTGTTCAACGGGTGTTTCAGCTTCTTCACTTTGCGCAACGGGAATTTCAGCTTCATCACTTTCTTTTTCAGCCGTCTCTATTCTGCCTAGGTCCGCTGTTTTGAGTTCAAACACGCCATACTTCTTCAGTAACTCATCGAGTTGGTCAGTCGTGGTATATTGCGGCTTAAACTCGGGAGACTCCTGGTTCTTACCAATAGAGACTTGCTCTCTACGCCGCAGAATTATATTGCTTAAAGGAATCCCAGCGAATAACCCTATAATGACAGAGATAAGGCCAATGCCCGACAAGATTATTACTGTTAGCCACCAATCCACCTTTCACTTCGCCTCAACTTGTTTTTCTGATGTGAACCAACCGATAATTCAGAAATATCGTACCCATTGAGTTTTTACACTGCGAATACTGGCGATGAGAGAATCAGGTCTGTTGATTTCAAGGTACTGAAAAATTGGAATTTGTAAATTCATATTTTCTCATGCCAGTGAATTGGTGTTGAGTCATAGATAGCCGTTATAAGCCAAATTTCATTATCGATTCCCTGAGCGCCTCCGCCTTCTCCCAGATTGCTTTTTTCTCTTCTTCAACTATCTCTTTAATCAGGAGTCTATGCTCTTCCACTATCTTCTTTATGGCGTTCCTCTGTTCCTCTAATAATTCTTGCGTTGCTTTTTTAATCTCTTCATCCAGAACTTTCTGTACTTCTACATCAATCAATTTCCTGACTTCTAGTCTATATTGCATTAGCCGTTCACTGGTTTCGACAGGCCCTGTGACTTTCGATTGGTCGGTTGGGCTTTTCACCTTATTGCCTCCCTTTATTACCACAACAATACAAGATTACAGATACTTGCTAGAACCAGCGACTGCTATAATCTTTCCCTCTCGTATAATTATAACAAATGTATCAAGTCAAGACTAACTTTCAATTTTTTAAATACGACCTTGACCTCCAATTACGCATGAAGTTTATTCAGTACCGTCTGAGCCTTACGACGACCATAAGACCGATGCCTCCAATCAAACCGGCGGCAATAGTGGCGGCAATAATCCATAAGCTTATCGATACGGGTACAGACGGCTGCTCTGCTGGTTCCACTGGTGCTACTGGTTCCTCTGGCGGAGTTACCGGTGCGGCAGGGGGTGGAGCGCTGACGCTTTCTGGCGGTGCTGACTGTGGAGAAACCCTTAACATGCCGGAAAGGTCATCAATGCTTATAACATAAGAGCCGGCGACGTCTCTGGATAGAGTAAATGTAACCTGGCGGCTCTCCTGTCCGGCAAGGCTTATCTCTCTGGCGTCAGTTTCCTGCCCGTCCACGTTCAAGACCAATTTATAGGTACCAGGGAGTTCGCCGGTATTGGTAACATTAACCTTGATGCTAACACTCTCCCCTATAACAACCTCATCTGGGGATACGACAAGAGCACTGGTAACGAAATTGGCTGGCACCTTTGGCGCTTTAACCTCGAAGGTTCCAGACAGGCCACCGACGTTTATCACGTGCTCACCAATAGTATCCAGGGTAATAGTGAAGCTGAGGGTTTCGGAAACACCTCCGGCTAGAGTAACTTCCTCAGTCTCTACTAACTTCTCGTCTATTTGCAGATTTACTTCATAACTTCCAGCCAGGTCACCGTCATTGGTGATGGTGACGTTTATATTTACCGGTTCTCCGAGCTGAATTTCGTGCGGAGTGATGGCCAGTCCAGCTATGTTGAAGCTGGCCGGTTGAAAACGCGCCATAAGGGTGTGTATTGAGAATCCGTCTATTTTCGTTGCCACCGTCTTCGCCGCTGGGTCAACTGTACTCTCTAATTCAATCCATTCCTGACTCGATTCAATCCATTTTGCGATGTAAAGATTATTCTCAGACATGCCTTCCGGTATCTCAGAGACTTCATATTCGATGGTCAGTGTTATCGGT
>CAYFVI010000042.1:0-2410 GCA_964346525.1 uncultured Dehalococcoidaceae bacterium | reverse complement strand
GAGGACTTCGATGCCTACATCAGGAATATGTTCAAAGAGATGGCGCCGGGGTACCGGTTCATCGTGGGGATGGGGGATAATCTGCCCTTCGACGGCGACATCAACCGCGTTGGCCGGGTGGTGGAGCTTATCGATAAGTACGGCCGGCTACCGATTCAGATATAAGCCCTGAGGTTCAGGTTAGAAATGGCGATGACGCAGAAGCAGAGGATACTGGCGGCGGCGCAGGGCGAGCATCTGGACAAGCTCCCCTTCGGGGCGCGTATCGACCTCTGGTACAAATACCACGATGCCCACGGTACTCTCCCCGATAGATACAAGGGCAGGAGCCAGATAGACGTGATCCGTGACCTCGGGGCTGGTATACAGTACCGCCTGTTTGCCTCCCTCGTCAGGGAAGAATACCGTGACATGGAGGTGATAGAGAAGCAGCACCCGCCTTTTATCGATACCGAGTACCGTACTCCCGTTGGGGTGGTAACCAAGAAGGAAATCTTGGACACGTCCGAGGGCTATTCGGTCAAGTACGAGATGGAGAAGCTCTTCAAGAGCGAAAAAGACTACCCGGTGCTCAAGTATGTTATCGAGCACACCGTGCCGGCCGCCAATTTCGAGCCGCTGGAGAAGATGCGCGATGAGCTCGGTGAAGACGGGACCGTTATTGCACCGGTGGGCAGGCCCTGGTCGCCGGTGCAGCGCGTCATGCGCGAGCTCTTGGGCTACGAGACCTTTTTCTACGAGCTTGCCGACCGCCCGGCGCGGGTTGAGGAACTTATTGAACTCTTGAACGACCTGGACCGCAAAAAGCGCCAGATAACCGTGGCCAGCGGACTTGAGATATTGCAGGTCTGCAGCAACTGGAGCGATGACATTCACACACCGGTGTTCCGCAAATATTTTGTCCCCTGGTTTCAGGAGGTGTGCGACTTTTTGCATTCCCACGGCTGTCTGGCTGCGGTACATGCCGACGGGGAGATGAGACGCTTGAATCCCCTGTTCCGTGAGACCGGCATCGACATCGCCGAGGCCATCACGCCAGCACCCCAGACACAGGTGACGATGAAAGAATTCCGGGAGCAGCTGGGCGACGAGGTAACCATCTGGGGAGGGATACCCTCTGTTCTGTTTGAGCCGATGTACAGCGATGAGGACTTCGACGCCTACATCAGGAACATGTTTAAAGAGATGGCGCCGGGGTACCGGTTCATCGTCGGGATGGGAGATAACGTCCCCTTCGATGGTGATATCGACCGCGTGCGCCGGGTGGTGGAGCTTATCGATAAGCACGGCAGCTTGCCAATCGAAGTCTAGGAGCAAAGAAGATGAATGTTGAGACCAACGTAGAGAAGCCTGATTTGACCCCGAGGCGGCGTTTCTTGGCCAACCTGATGGGCGGACGCCGGGGCAAGCGCATTTCCGTCTCCAATCCCACTTCAATCGCCTGTGTGGAACTTATAAACAAGGTCGGCGTCCATTTTCCCGAGGCCCACACCGATGCCAGTGCCATGGCGGAGCTGGCCGCCGCCGGCTATGAGATTCTGGGCTTTGATACCATCATGCCTGAGTTCAGCGTCCAGCAGGAGGCGGCGGCCCTCGGCTGCGAGGTGAACTGGGGCAACGACAACATGATGCCGGAGACGATGACCCATCCGGTGAAAAGCCCTGAGGATGTCGTCATCCCTGACAATCTGCTGGACAAGCCGTCCATAAAGGTGGTGCTGGACGCTATCTCGAAGCTGCGCTGCCAGTACGGCGACCGCGTGGCCATTCTGGGCAAAGTGATGGGACCGTGGACCATCTGCTACCATACCGTCGGTGTGGAGGACTTCCTTATTCTGGTGCGGCTTGACCCTGAACAGGTGAGGGCATATCTTGATGCTTATATGCCGGCGACGATTGCTGTGGCCAACGCCCAGCTCCGCGCCGGTGCCGATGCGGTGGTGCTTCCCGACCACGCCACCGGCGCCATGGTCAGCGCCCAGACCTATCACGACTTCCTGGTGCCGGTGCACCGCAGGATGCTGGCACAGATAGGCGGCCCGACCATCTTGCACATCTGTGGCAAATGTCTTGACCGCATTCCGTACATCGCCACCGAGGGCTATGACGGCTATCACTTCGAGTGGCAGAATGACCCGAAGCAGGCGGTTGAAGCCGCGGGAGGCCAGGTATCGCTGCTGGGAGGCATCAGCAATATCGAAGCATTGCTGCAGGGCACGCCGGACGACGTGTATAAACAGGCCAGGTACAACATAGAAGCGGGCGTGGACTCCATCGGGCCGGAGTGTGCCCTATCGCTGCAGACCCCGCTGGAGAACTTAAAAGCGATAGTCGCCGCCGCCGAAGAGGGCTATTAATTACCCTGCGGGAATAACTATTCTTCCCCGCTCTCTTTCAAAAATTCTTCGGC
>CAYFVI010000041.1:0-7183 GCA_964346525.1 uncultured Dehalococcoidaceae bacterium | reverse complement strand
CTTGATCCCGACCAGGTGAGGGCATATCTTGATGCCTATATGCCGGCGACGATTGCCGTGGCTAACGCCCAGCTCCGCGCCGGTGCCGATGCGGTGGTGCTTCCCGACCACGCCACCGGCGTCATGGTAAGTGCCCAGACCTATCGCGACTTCCTGGTGCCGGTGCACCGCAGAATGCTGGCGCATATCGGCGGGCCGACCATCCTGCATATCTGCGGCAAGTGCCTGGACCGCATTCCGTACATCGCCACCGAGGGCTATGACGGCTATCACTTCGAGTGGCAGAATGACCCGAAGCAGGCGGTTGAAGCCGCGGGAGGCCAGGTATCGCTGCTGGGGGGCATCAGCAATATCGAAGCATTGCTGCAGGGCACGCCGGACGACGTGTATAAACAGGCCAGGTACAACATAGAAGCGGGCGTGGACTCCATCGGGCCGGAGTGTGCCATATCGCTGCAGACCCCGCTGGAGAACTTAAAAGCGATAGTCGCCGCCGCCGAAGAGGGCTATTAATTACCCTGCGGGAATAACTATTCTTCCCCGCTCTCTTTCAAAAATTCTTCGGCCAGCTGTACTGCTTCGTTGGCTGTGATGTCGAGCGGCTCCTCGAATTTAACCTCTACGTATTCCTTCTCCAGCTCCTCAATGTAGGCCTGGAACTCCTGGTTATGGCTGGCCATGAAGTTGAGTTTCACCTCAAGCTCATCGGCCTCATGGTCGAGGTCGGATAGGTCAAGGTTGAGATGGAGAAGGCTGTTCAGTCTCAGCACAACGGCCTTTATTGCCTTCGGGTTGCGCGGGATGACGATGTTGAACTCGGGGTAATAGGTGGCGCGGGCGATAATGCTCACGAAGGGCATTTTTCTCTTCTGCGCCAAGGAGAGCATGGTGATGCTGAAGCTGCCCGGGCCTTCATAGTTGCTCGACTGCATGGCGTACTTCATCATCTCCTGCCGCAGCTCTCTGGAGGTGCAGGCGCAGAACACGCCGGCCTCTTTGGTATGCGGCGTCTTGTCCAGCACGCCTCCCAGCCCGTAAATTCTGCTGACCCCGAAGTCCTTAGCCAGGTCCAGGATGTTCTCTGAATATTCTTCCCAGTTGGTGTTTGGCTCCGTACCTAGGTAGAGGATCAGGTCATGGTCTGAATACGGGTTGACCCAGTAAAAGAACTCGTTCCGCGGCATCACGTGTTTTTTCAGCAGCCCGTCCTCTATTTTTATCTCGGGCCTGAGGGAAAGCTGTCCCGGCACCTGAAAGATGTGGTAGCGGTCAAGGGGCATATCGGCGAATTTTTTGGCATGCAGTTTCTTGATAAGGTACTCCGTAGTGCCTGTGGCCGCCTCCCCGCCATCCACCCAGCCGTTAATGCCGCAGACCAGGTATGGCCGCCTTAACTCCGGTTTCTCCAGAACTATTAAATTGCTCTGTCTTGGCATCTTGCCCCACCTCCACTTATTATTGATATCAGTGCAGCAGGTTGTGTGCGTTGGTCTGGCACATCATTTTGACGTGTTCGTCGGGCACACCACGGAACAAGAAGCCGAGAATCAGCTTTCTCATCGCCTCCCAGGGGAGGCCGGTCTCGATATGGCCAGTATCGGAGCCGAGAACGATGCGCTCCGGCCCGACCGCTTTATAGAAAGCTATCGCCTCATCCCAGACAAAGGCCGGCGGCGCTAGGTGCATGGCGTAGATGCCGATATAGGCGCCCATATCGGCCAGTTCCTTGGCCTGCTCCGGGGTCACCATGGTCAGCGGGTAATTGACGTGGTTTACTTCGATGCGTTCCAGGCCCATTTTTACCGCTTCCCTGACCACGGCAAAACGTTCCGCCGTGCTCTGATGACACAGGCCGAGCACCATATCTGTCTCTGCCATCAGCTTCAGGATTTCCTTCATCTCCGGCACCACGTTTCCTTTATCATCGATGACGGAGATGCCGCCGCCCTTGGGGTGGCCGGTGACGCTGCGGTGATGTGCGGCGTCCATGTTGGGCAGCCAGATATATTTGCCCCCGACCCGGTAGCTGGCCACGACCGCGTCGGCGTTGAGCCCGCCCACGGCATAGTTGAGCACCACGCCGCCGAAGACCTCAGTCTTCTTCTTACCGTGTTCCTCGGCCCATTTATCAACGACCGTCTGTGTGAGCTGCACCGAGGGAGAGGTCGGCAGGGTGTGGTCCTTGCAGACAATGCCCGCCTGCCCCATCTCACAGGCCTGAATGGCGAACTCAATCTGGCTGAAAAGGCGCTGGGTGGTGGAGGAGGGTCCGGTGTGCTGGTGAATATCATACGAGCCGCTCAGCAGGCCCCACATGCGTTCGTTGTCGAAGTTGGGCTGCTTCATGGCGGCAATCGCCTCTTCCGGGCCATAAAGCGAACTCCGCCCTCCCGCGGTGATAATCTCATCGATTCTTTTCAGGTATTCCGGAGTTAGAGACAGTTCAAATATTTTCTCGGCCATCCTTTTCATGCCTCCTTTATCAATTATAACACTGCTCCACCCTTTATGGCGTATGGCATTATCGTAGCGGCGAGGGTTTTCTTTGTCAAACCGCTCAGGCAGGGCTGTTACCATGTAGATTGACGTAAGGAACCGAATATAATACACTTTTGTCGATAGTCATCTTTCCTTGGAAGAGGCTTATCATCTAATCTATCTATAAAATGTCTGGAGGGACTTTATGCTGCCCGTGAAGACTTTTCGTACGGCCAAAATTATTATCACCGGCTCCGGCTCGTCAAAGCAGGTTGGTGAAGAGTGTCAGAAACTGAACTTAAAGAAAGCTTTGCTGGTTACCGACCAGAACCTGGTGAAACTGGGCATAGTTGACGGTGTTCTGGAGTCGCTTCAGCGGAGCGGTGTGCCATATGCCATCTATGATGGTGCGAACACGGAACCCATCGCCGAATATGTTCAGGAAGGGCTGGAAGCATTTCGGGGCAACGGGTGCGACTGTCTCATCGCCGTGGGCGGGGGCAGCCCGATGGACACCGCCAAAGCGATATCGGTCATGGCCAATAATGCTGGTTCCATCGAGGACTATATGGGGCTGGGCAAGATTCCGGAGAAAGGCAGGCCGGTCATCGCCGTGCCCACGACGGCCGGGACCGGAAGCGAGGTTACTCCTTTCACCATAATCACCGATACCAGGCGTGACGTCAAAATGCTCATCGGCAGCCCGCATTTGATACCAGAGCTAGCCATTGTTGACCCTCAGCTGACCACATCACTGCCACCCGATATCACCGCCGCCACTGGCATCGATGCCCTGACCCATGCCATCGAGGCCTACGTTTCAGTAAAAGCCCAGTCGATAAGCGACCTGTTCTGTCTCGCTGCCATAGAGCTCATCGGCGGCAATCTGCAAAAGGCCTGGGCCGACGGCAAAAACTTGGAGGCGAGGGAGAAGACCATGATGGGCGCGCTCCTGGCCGGGATAGCCTTCAGCAATTCCTCCGTGGCGCTGGTGCATGGCATGGCCCGGCCCATAGGAGCTTATTTCCACGTGCGCCACGGCGCGTCGAACGCTGCCCTTCTGGGCACGGTGATGGAGTTCAGCCTGGAGGGAAATCCGACGCGGTATGCACGCATTGCGGAGGCTATGGGGGCAGATATAAACGGCCTATCCGAACTGGAAGCGGCGAAGCGCGGCGCTCAAGCGGTCAATAAGCTCATCAAAGATATCCAGATACCGTCGCTGCGGGAGCTGGGCATGGAAAAGGAAAAGCTAGACCAGCTAGCGCCGAAGATGAGCGAGGACGCCATCGCCAGCGGCAGCCCGGCCAATAATCCCCGCCCGGCAAGCAAAGAGGAGATAATCGAGCTATACAAAACAGCTTACGAAAAGTAGTCATCGGAGTACAGAGGGGGGAGACATGGCAGACAGACTGGCAACAGCGCAGAAACGGAACCGCCATCTTTTCGGGACGTTACATGGTACTCTCCCGCCGGAGGTGATTTGCGAGCGCGGCGACGGCGTGTACCTGTATGACCAGAATGGGAAAAAATATATCGACTTCAGCGGTGGGCCTCACGTCGTCTCCCTCGGGCATGGCAACCGGAAGGTAAATGAGGCAACGAAAAAGCAGATCGATAAAGTGTCCTTTTTCTTCCGCGCCTTCTGGCTTAACGAGCCGCTTCTGGAACTGGCGGAACGTATTATCAGCGTTGCCCCGTCCAATTTAACCCAGTGCCAGTTCTGCAACAGCGGGTCCGAGGCCAATGAGACAGCGATAAAGATAGCCCGCCAGTATCACGTGGAGAGGGGCAAGCCGGAGAAGTACATGGTGCTGTCCCGCTGGCAGAGCTATCACGGGATGACGCTCGGTGCGCTCTCCGTTTCCGGACATACCATGCGGCGTCAGAAGTTCGAGCCGATACTGCAGCAGTGGCCCAAGATACCGGCCCCGCTTTGCTACCACTGCGCTTACGAGCTTACCTATCCGGATTGCGAAATTAAATGCGCCCGGGCGCTTGAGGAGACGATAAATCAGGTCGGGCCTCAGTATATCGCCGCCTTCTTTATCGAGTCGATAGGCGGCGCGGGCACCGCCTGCATGGTGCCGGTCCCGGAATATTACCCCATTATCCGCGATATCTGCGACCGGTACGATGTGCTGCTCATCGACGATGAGGTCATCTGCGGCTTTGGCCGGACGGGCAAGTGGTTCGGCATCAATCACTGGAATGTCAATCCCGATATCATCACCTCGGCCAAGGGGATGACCGGCGGCTATACGCCGATGGCGGTGGTGATTATCGGCGATAAAATCGGGAAGGTGTTTTCGGAAACGGGCGCCAGCTTCGTGCACGGCTTCACCATGGAGGGCAACCCGGTCTCGGCGGCCACCTGCCTGGCCGTTATCGATGTCCTGGAGAAGGAAGGGCTGGTGGAAAGATGTGCCCGGCTTGGGGAATACTTTTTCCGGAAAGGACGGGAAAAGCTGGCCCATCACCCGGCGGTGGGAGATATACGGGGCAAAGGGCTGCTCATGGGCATCGAGCTGGTGCAGGACAAAGGGAGAAGGGAGCCTTTTGACCTGAAGCGGCGGGCCGCCAATGGCCTCCAGCATATCGCCATGGAACACGGGGTTATGGGCTATCCCACCATCGGCATAAAGAACGGTGTCAGCGGAGATGCCCTGCTGGTATCCCCTCCCTTCATTATCACCGAACCGGTGATAGATGAAGCCTTCGACCTGCTGGATGCCGCCATCACCGAATTTGAGAAGGAATTTCTCTAGGCAGAAAAATGCCGAATACGGAGAAAAAGCACAAGATTTATACAAGATACCCAGCTTCGCATATCGTTCTCTATAACGGCGTCACCGTGCTCCATTTTGCTCTGGGCGGGGTCGGGATCATGCTTGGCTACGGGCCATCTTGGCTCGCCTATCTCTTCGGCGCGCTGTATCTCGCCTTTGCCTTCGTGGAAATGTACCTGGTCATGCCGCTGACGGTCTGTCCGAACTGCGTTTACTACGGGATGAAAGACGCCATCTGCATTTCGGGCCTGAATGTGGTCTCGATGAAAATCGCCAGGAAAGGGGATATCAAGGACTTCCCCAAGCGTGCCCGGGGGATATTCTGCCATAACAATATGTACATCGCTTCCCTGGCGTTCCCGATAATCGCCATGATACCGGCACTGATTATCAACTTTTCCTTCCTGTTACTGGCTATATTTATCGCCGTCCTGGGTTTGCTTCTCTTCCGCTTCTTTGTCCTCTTCACCAAAGTGGTCTGCATTCACTGCAGCGCCAAGAATATCTGCCCCAATGCTCAGGCGATGGGTCTGAGCAGCAGGTAAGCTTTTCTCAGATGGACGGTCCAGGTCTGAAAGCAAAATTCCTCGGTTCCTTTATCGGCACCGCTGTGGGTGACGCACTCGGCGCGCCGTTTGAAGGGTATTACCGCGTGGGCCTTGATGAGATTGAAACTGTAGCCGAGAGACTGCCCGTGCTGACCTACACCGACGATACCCATATGATGCTCGGCGTTGCCGAATCGCTGCTGCGGTGTCAGGGTTTTGACGGCGAGGATATGGCACGTACCTTTGTCCGCAACTATGAAGATGAGCCTTACCGCGGCTACGGGCCCGGACCGCCGCGCATCTTTCGCATGATTCGTGATGGAGTCCCCTGGGATGAAGCGGCAGGGCGATTATACCACGGCGGTTCCTTCGGCAATGGCTCGGCAATGAGGGTAGCCCCTGTCGGCGTATTCTACCGCGATAACCCGGAGACCCTGAGGGATGTGGCCTGCGCATCGAGCCAGATTACCCATGCCCACCCGCTGGGCAAAGAAGGAGCCGCTTTACAGGCCTATGCCATTGCCCTGGCGACCGTTCGGGGTCCATCCTCTGACCTTGACCGGGCGGAATTCCTGTCCCGGCTTATCAACTTTACCTCGGAAAAGGTATTCCTCGAGAAGTTGAACCGGATAAGCGACCTGATGCTTAAGCCAGACACGGAAAGGGCAGTGCTTGAGCTGGGAAACGGCATTGAAGCCTTCAATTCCGTCCCCACTGCCATTTATTGCTTTCTGTCCCGGCCCGGTTCATTTATGGATGCGGTATTCGGGGCGATAAGCCTCGGCGGCGATACCGATACCATCGGGGCGATGACCGGCGCCATTTCCGGGGCGTATCTCGGCGTGGATGCCATCTCAAACCGGTGGCGGGACAGGCTGGAAAACGGCCGCTATATCGCGGAACTGGCCGAGAGTTTGTGCAACCTTTAGAAAGATACTATACTGAAACAGAAGAAAATTCTTATTGAGTCCATTCTACTGAACCTGGAGGAGATGGCATCATGAAGGAATCAGGCGTTCCCATGCCCAATCGGCAAAGATTCAGGGAGCTGTGTCTCGGCCAGCGGCCAGATGAAGTCCCGATATATGACTGGTTCAACAAGTACTGGTCGGAAACGCCCGAGACATGGATCAGGCAGGGCGCCCCGAAAGAGATATTAACCCAGGAAGGATACAACCGCTATTTCCAGCTTGACCACATTCACAGCACTCAGGAAATCGTGGCCGGGGTAAACCGTGCTGATTTAAAAGAAGACCCCACCCAGATGGGCCCGGGACATTACATCATTACACCGCCGATAGTGCCCGTTTTCGAACGGAAAGTGATTCGGGAAGATGAACGCCATCGTGTGGAAATCGCTTTCGGCGG
>CAYFVI010000040.1:0-1965 GCA_964346525.1 uncultured Dehalococcoidaceae bacterium | reverse complement strand
CTCAGGGGCGTTGACTCCCACGGCGTGCTGCTCATCCCGATTTATAGGGAGTGGATTGAGAAGGGAGTGATGAACCCCCGGCCCAAGATTAAGGTTATCAAAGAGACGCCGGCCACTTTGTTTGTGGAGGCGGACCGTGCCCTCGGGCCGGTGGTCACCGGTTTTGCTGTGAAACGGGCGCTGGAGAAGGCGAGGCAGGCGGGGGTATGCTGGGCGGCCATCCGGAACACGACGCATCAGGGGGCCATGGGCTACTATACGCTGATGGCAGCGGAGCAGGGTATGGCGGGATTAATCTGGGTGTGTAACCCGCCCAATATGGCGCCGTTTGGCGCTAAAGCGGCCGGAATACATAACAGCCCCATAGCCATTACGGTGCCGGCGAAGCGGCACCAGCCTTTGATTCTGGACATGGCCACCAGCGTGGCCGCGGCGGGGAAAATCACTCTGGCTGTGGATAAAGGTATCCCGATTCCTCAGGGCTGGGCAATCGACAAGGACGGCAATCCCACCACTGACCCCAAAGAGGCGAGCATTCTGCTCCCTTTCGGCGGTGCCAAGGGCTCCGGCCTGTCCATGATGTTTGAATGTCTCTCCAGCGTGATGATGGGCAATCCCATGCTGGGGCCAGTGCTATTTGGCCGTCAACCAGGCCTGCCTTTGAAGGCGGAGAAGAAGGAGGCGGTCAGCGTCAGCCCCGGCCACAGCCGCACGCCTCATATCCAGAACAGCGTTTTCATCGCCGTTGACATAGGACAGTTCACCGATCTGGAGGAATATAAGAAGAATATCGACGAATTGATTGATGGCATCAAGGCATTGCCCAGGGCGGATGGGGTCAATGAGATAATGGTTCCTGGCGAGCCTGAGTATCGGACATATCTGGACCGTTCCCAGAAAGGCATTCCTCTGCCGGTTCGCACCGTACAGAACCTGCGTGAAGTTGCCGAGAAACTCGGCGTCAGGGTGCCGGCAGTTCTCGCCGGCTAGCCTCTTTGTCGCAGTTAACCGTGGAAATGTTGAGCTTGCGGTCTTATTTTGTGTACGGGCAGCGCTGTGATATAATGGGCTGAAATGGACCAGGGAGGGCGCCTTGAAGAGGTGCGCTGGCATGGGCGAGGCGGGCAGGGGGCTGTCCTCGGCGCCAGCATGCTGGGCAACGCTGCTGCCCTTTACGAAGGCAAGTATGCCGTTTCCTTCCCCAGTTTCGGAGCCGAGCGCCGTGGCGCTCCGGTGCAGGCCTTCACCCGCATCAGCAACCGGGCCATTCGAACCCGCAGTCAGATATATCACCCGACGACCATCATCGTGCTTGATGATTCTCTGCTCGATGTGGTTAACATAACGAATGGCGCATTGGACGGAGCCAGCATTCTGATTAACACGCGGAAGTCTAAGGCTCAGTTAAAGAAAATACCGGATTCTCTCAATATCACTACTGTGGACGCGACGGCAATCGCGAAGGAACATATAGGCGTGACCATCGTCAATACTGCCATGCTCGGCGCGCTGGCCGGCGCTACCGGCATTGTGGGCCTGGATTCGATAAAGAAAGCCATCACCGGCACGCTGCCGGAGAAAATCGTTGATCGTAATATCGCTGCTGCCGAGGCAGCTTATAAGAAGATCAGGGGAGAATGAAGAAGGAGAAATCAATCCCGGGACCGGTATCCAGGGCCGGCACCATCCCTACCAGAATGGGGACCTGGAGCACAGCCAAGCCCGTGCTGAAGGGGAAATGCACCTTCTGCCTCTTCTGCTGGGTTTTCTGCCCGGAGGGCGCCATTGCTCAGGACGAGGCCAACCGGAAGGTGACCTTTGATTTCGAGGACTGCAAGGGCTGTGCCATCTGTGTTAAAGAATGTCCGACCGGGGCGATAGAGATGGTCGAGCCGGAGGAGAGGACATAGTGGCCACCAGAATGCCGGTGAAGAAATATATCACGGCCAACGAGGCGGTGGCCCA
>CAYFVI010000039.1:0-2750 GCA_964346525.1 uncultured Dehalococcoidaceae bacterium | reverse complement strand
GCCCGGGTGGCGAAGCCCATGGCGAAAACGGCCGAGGTTATGTCCGGGCCGTAGGAGACGAGGCGGGTCGGCCACCCGATCTGGACTCCGGCCTCAATAAGCTGCTCGGAGAAACGCTTTCCGTTATATTCCGCCGCCATGAAGACGTAAATGTTCTTCTGCTGCAGTTCCTGCGCAATCTTGGCCGCAATCTCACTGGTTGGTGCTGCGCCGAGAACGGCGGCGAAGCCGGGTGCGGTGCCATCGACGAACTCGATGCCGCGCTTCCTCATGATGACATCATCGGCGGCGCCGAGCCAGATTTTACTGTCGGTTGTGTCTTCTCCTGTGAGGTAAAAATCGGGCTGTTCGAGGTACCGAATGGCTTCAATTATTTCCTCGGCGAAAAAGGTGGCCATGCCGGCATCAAGGGCGGGGGCGAGGTAGGGCAGGGGATGCTCTCCTCTGACCGGAGGCGGCAGCAGGGCGCGGCACCTCTTCAGAATGCGCTCCATATCACCAATCTTTTCCACCTTCTCACCCAGAATGCCGTATATCACCGGCAGGTAGTAGGCGGTGTTGGGGAAGCCGACGGGCTCGTTGGCGCCCCATTTATCCATCGCCTGCTTCCATTTTTCCTCCGCCTGCTCAACAATCTTGTAAGCTCCTCTGATTGCGGCGGAAGCGATTATCTTTGACATGTTTGTAAATCCCCCTTATCTTATCGCTCTCGCTGGGCTCTATTCCATATCGCGCCTCATTGCCATATCGTAAAGGACGCGCTCTCTGGCCTTGTCAATGCCCAGAGCCTTGCGCTTCTTGTCGATGTGTTCGATCATAAGTTTCGCCATTTTGAGCGGGTCGGTCTCAAAGGCCCACTTGCCACCGTATTTCTCCTCGTATTCCTTAAAGAGGTAGTCGGTGACCGCTTTGCTGCCGGTTGTGGGCCAGGTGACTCCGAAAATGGTGTAGACGCCGGAGGCAACGAAGTACTCGCCGATGGAGATAGCTTTTTCGCTCATCCACTCCGGTGCCGCGCCGGCGGCGGGCAGGTCGGAAATATCATCTCCCAGCCCACCGTCCTTCACCATGGCTGTGGCTGCCATCAGGATGCGGCTGTTATCGATGCAGGCACCGAGGTGCAGCACCGGCGGAATACCTACCGCCTCGCAGACCGAGGCCAGCCCTTCGCCGGCGTATTCTCTGGCTGACTCGGGCAGCATCATCCCGGCTTTGGCGCAGGCCATGGCGGCACAGCCGGTCTCCAGGACGAGCACATCGTTCTTGAGCAGCTCCTTGACCAGGGTGAGGTGGACATCGTCGTGGGTGACGCGGGCATTGCTGCAGCCCACCACCCCGGCCACACCGCGGATACGACCGTTAATGATGTTATCGTTGAGCGGGCGATAGGAGGCGCGGAACAGCCCGCCCAGCAAATAGTTTATCGTTTCGTGGCTGAAGCCGGCTATCATGTCGGACTGCTGCTTGGGAATGCGCACGTTCTTGCCCCGATTGGGATAGTTATCTATCACCGCTCTGAGGATTTTCTTGGCCGAGTCCATGGCGTGGCGTTCGTCGAACTCCATATGGGTGGCGCCTTCAATATGGGCTCTGGCGTCGGTGGTGATAACTTTGGTATGGTAGCACTGGGCGACCTCGGCCAGCCCCTGCATGATGCACTGGACATCGACCACCATACCCTCCACCGCGCCGGTGACGATGGCCATCTCCTGCTGCAGGAAATTGCCGGCGATGGGCACGCCGTGACGCATCAATATCTCGTTGGCGGTGCAGCACATGCCGGCTAGATTGATCCCTTTGGCCCCCTTGGACTGGGCATATTTGACCATTTCCGGGTCCTGCGAGGCCACGGCCAGTATTTCGGCCAGATGCGGTTCGTGCCCGTGGATGATGAAGTTCACCTCATCGTCTTTGAGCACTCCAAGGTTTATCTGGCTGAGCACTGGCGCTGGCGTGCCGAAGAGGATATCCTGGAGCTCGGTGGCTATCATGCTGCCCCCCCAGCCATCGGCAAGGGCGGCTTTGGTCCCCTGGCGGAGCAGACTGTGGTAATCCTGGTCAACACCCATATGGGTGCGGTGCATGGTTTCTACCACCTCGCGGTCGATGCCGCGGGGGGCCACACCCTCTTTGCGCCAGATTTCCTGGCGCTTCAGCGGCGCCCGCTTCAGGAAGAGCAGCTCTCCCTCCTGCTTGCCGAACTCGTGCCGCAGCTTTTCGCCGATTTCGATGGCGATTTCACTGTTGCTGCGGTCGCCGATGTCGATATCAAGGTCAAGAGCCAGCTGGAGCAGCTTCTGCTCATCTTTTAACTGAAATTCCGGAGATTCTCCTCTGGCGGCCATAAGGAAGGCCTCCACCACCCGCCGACCGTGGTCGCCGTGGGCGGCGGAGCCAGCGGCAATCTTGCGGATAAAATTGCGGGCGGCAATGGTCTCTGAGGTGGCGCCGCAGACTCCGGTCCGCTTCTTCTTTTCCTCGGGTGTCTCCTCTCTGCCCTTGGGCAACGGCACCCGGCAGGGGCCCATGGCGCAGATAGAGCAACAGCTGCCTTCGGCACCGATGGGACAGGGTTTTATTGCCTCAGCGCGCTCAAAGACCACTCTGGCCCCGTCTTGAGCCGCTTTCTCTATCATTTCGTTGGTTGCGGCATCAACGCTCTTGGCTATTTTCTTTTCCTTCTCTTCTGCCATTACATTCTCCTCCCAATCCGGTTATTCTCATGCCGCCGTCAGTTCGGTCAGCATGTC
>CAYFVI010000038.1:0-7624 GCA_964346525.1 uncultured Dehalococcoidaceae bacterium | reverse complement strand
GTGCTGCGCTCCCGGCTGCTGGACATCGAGCGACGCAAGCAGGAGGAGAAAATCACCTCGGAGCGCCGCTCGCAGGTGGGCACGGGCGACCGTGCCGAAAAGATACGGACCTACAATTTCCCGCAGGACCGCGTCTCCGACCACCGCATCAACCTCACGGTACGCAACCTGCCCCGTATCCTTGAGGGGGAGCTTGACGAGCTGGTCGATGCTCTGGCCACCAGCTCTCAGGCGAGACAACTTGAGGAACAGATGGCGTGACCCTGAAGAAGACTCTGAGCCGGGCACGGGAAGTCCTAGCCGAGAAGCGCATTGAAGAAGCTCATCTGGAAGGCGAAGTCCTGCTCCGGCACGCGCTTGAGATAGACCGGACAGGGCTTTATTCCGAGCTCGACCGTAAGCTCAGTACGGAACAGGAAGAGAAGTTCTGGCATCTGATTCAACGTCGCCTGAGCGGGGAGCCCACCGCCTACATCATCGGGCACCGCGAATTCTACGGCCTCGATTTCTACATTGACCACCGCGTCCTCATCCCGCGACCGGAAACGGAACTGTTGGTGGAAGAAGCCATCAAGCTGGCGCAGGCCCGTACCATGGCCGCTATCGCTGATATAGGCACAGGCTGCGGTGCCATTGCCATCAGCCTGGCTCTAAACCTTCCCCGGATAAAAATATATGCCTCTGATGTATCCGCGGATGCATTAGAAGTGGCCCGTACCAACTGCCGGAAGCATGGGGTTTCCCACCGCGTACGGTTGCTGCAAGGGGATATGCTGGAGCCGTTGCTGGAGCCGGTCGACCTCATCGTGGCCAATCTGCCCTATGTGACGGAGCAAGAAGTGCTTCGGTCAAAGCTCGCCGATTTCGAGCCGCGCCTGGCCCTGGACGGCGGCGCTGACGGGCTTGATAAGATAAACCAGCTGTGCGGGCAGTTCATAGATAAGCTCAACCCCAAGGGCTGTATATTGATGGAAATCGGGCAGGGGCAGAGCCGGGCGGTGACCAGCCTGATGCGGAGTTGCTTTTCAGCAGCTTCGGTTGAGGTTATACCGGACCTGGGGGGAATAGAACGCGTTGTCTGCCTGTGCTTGACACGGGACTAGCCCGATGCTAAATTACTTTTTTGGAATCTGACGGAAATCGCAGGATATGAGGTAAACGTAACCGTGAATATCATCGTCTGTGTAAAGCAGGTAATCGACCCGGAGGCGCCGCCCTCCAGTTTCCGGGTCGATGAAGCCGCTAAAAAGGTGGTGCCGCCGTCAGGCGTACCCCCCGTAATCAGCTCCTTTGATGAGAACGCTGTGGAAGCGGCGTTGAGAATCAAGGATGCAATTGGTGGTAAAATCACCGTCCTCAGCATGGGGGTCAACCTGCTGCGCGAGGTGGTGAAGAAGCCACTATCCATGGGCGCTGATGAGCTTGTCCTGCTGGAAGATGAGGCCTTTGCCGATGGCGATAGCTGGTCAAACGCCCGTGCCCTGGCGATGGCCATAGGTAAAATTGGTGAGTACGACCTCATTTTCTGCGGGCGGCAGGCGGCCGACTGGGATGACGGGCAGGTGGGCTCGGGCATCGCCGAGATACTGGGGCTGCCCAGCGTCACCCTGGCCCGGAAAATAGACGTTGGCGACGGCAAAGCGCGGGTGGAGCGGGTGACGGCTGATGGCTATGAAGTCATCGAGGTACCGCTGCCGGCGCTGATTACGGTCAGCAACGAGCTCGGGGAAGCCCGCTACCCGACCATAAAAGGCATCATGGCGGCGAAGAAGATAGAGCCGACCGTCTGGAAGCCGGCGGATATCGGCCTTGAGCCGGCAGAGATCGGGGCAGCGGGCCGCAGGTTGAAACTGGAAAAATTGTACCAGCCGGTTCCTGAGGGCAAATGCGAGTTAATCGAAGGGGAGAGCGCGGAGGAAGCGGGAGTCAACCTGGCGCTTAAGCTCCGGGAAGCAAAGTTATTATAATCGATTGCACTTACCCCGATGTCCGGAGGTAATTAACTATGGCGGAATACAGTGGGGTTATGGTTCACGCCGAGGTCGCGGAAGGAAAGCTGGCGGCCATGGCCACGGAGCTCCTGGGCTGCGGTCGCAAGCTGGCCGGTGACCTCGGTGAGGAATTAAGCGCCGTAGTCATTGGCAGCGGGATAAGTTCCCTGGCTCAAGAGGCTATTGCCTATGGTGCTGATAAAGCATACGTCGTTGATGATGCCCTGCTTCAGGATTACCGGCCCGATGCCTATATACCGGTGATGGAGAAAGCCATCAAGCAGGCCATGCCCCGTATTTTGCTTCTCGGTCAGACGTCCATTGGGCGTGACCTGGCGCCGAGGCTGGCTTTCCGGCTGGAGACGACGGCCACCATGGACTGTATAGACTTGGCCATTGACCCCGGTTCAAAATGCCTGCGGCGCACCAAACCGGTTTACGGCGGCAATGCCCTGGCGGTTTTCACCAGCGAGCTTAACCCGCAGATAGCCACGGTTAGAACCAAAGCCATGGCGCCGCTTGAGCCGGATACAGCGAGGAAGGGAGAGGTGGTGACCGTTGAGGCAGGGGTAGACCCATCAAAAATCAGGGCCACGGTTCTGGAAAAGGTGAAGCAGGAAGTCGAAGGCATCAGTCTTGAGGCGGCCGATGTGGTGATAAGCGGCGGCAGGGGCATCGGCAGCGCCGAAGGCTTCAGGCAGCTGGAAGAGCTGGCGGGGATGCTGAAGGGGGCGGTGGGTGCCAGCCGTCCTGCCTGTGATAATGGCTGGGTTCCCGATGTAGTCCAGGTAGGGCTCACCGGTAAAATAGTGGCCCCCGACCTCTATATTGCCGTTGCCATATCCGGTTCCAGCCAGCACATGGCAGGCTGTTCCGGATGCAAGAACATCGTCGCCATCAATAAAGACCCTGAAGCCAATATCTTTCGCCAGGCGCGCTTCGGTGTGGTGGGAGACTGGAAAAAAGTGCTGCCCGCCTTCGCCGGAAAAGTCAGGGAATTGCTGGCGGGATAATCGTTTTTTTGTAGCTGGAAGTTGAATTTCTGGCTGTATTTGTAGTATTATAAAAAATTAGAGTACCTGATATTCTAGTATACTTGAAATTTCCAATATACTTAGTTTAGTGAGGTGGCCTAGCATGCAAAAACTGAGAATTTTCTGTTTACTGCTGGTAAGTCTGCTGGCGATTTCTCCAGCCGGGGCCGTATTTGCCCAGGAGGAGACGGAGTACGTCCTGACGATGACGCCCGCAGACGGTGTTTACAGCACCATCATGGTGGCTGGCCGGGAAAAGGACATCCGGGTGGACCTGGAAAACATTGGCGATAATGCCGTTACCAGAATCGCCATCAATGGTGAAGTCCCGGATGGATGGCGGGTCACATTTGACCCTCCCCGAATGGCATCGCTTGAGCCTTTTGATAGCGAGCGAATTTATGCCAGTGTACTGGCGCCTGAGGATACCGATCCCGGAGATTACTTTGTTAAGCTATGGGCGGATGGTGAACAAACTTCTACAGAAGTAATCGAAATCAGGGTTACGGTGAGGAGGATGGAGACAGAGCAGTCAATAGAAGTGCGTGCCATTCACCCCAGGGTAGAAGCAGTTGCCGGCAACGACTTCGTCTTCGAGATAGAATTCAAATATGTCGGCCAAATGTTGGGAGAGCCCAGGGCCTTTAACCTTAAGCCCACCGCTCCACAGGGATGGGAGGTCTATTTTACTCCCCAGTTTGAGAAAGAGAAGAGGGTATCTGCCATCGACCTCAAACCCGGCAGCGTGGCCTTTTCCGATAAGACAAGGATGGTCGCCCGCGCCCCGTTCTGGCCCCTGCCCGAGCCAGGTGATTATAAAATACTTCTGGATGTAGTCGCGGCAGACGCGGAAGATATGAAAGACACCATCGAGCTTACGGCCGTAATCACCGCCAGTTATATGCTGGCCTTAGCTCCGGCAGGTGAGCGCTATAATACCAAGGCCAGGGCCGGTCGGGATAACTTTTTCTCCATTAACGTAGGTAATCTGGGCACAGCGCCCATCGATAAAATCACCTTCACATCAGAAAAACCGGCCGGATGGTCAGTTGAGTTTTCGCCGGAGCAGGTGGATGAGCTGGAAGCATTTGGTACGAGGACGGTGGACCTGAATATCAAACCACCGCCGGAGACCATTGCCGGCGATTACATGATAAGTGTCCGGGCTTCCGGGGTACAGAAGGCTTCGGAAAAGATTAATATCAGGGTTACTGTGGAGACACCCACCATCTGGGGATGGGTTGGCGTCGCCATCATCGCCATTGTTGTGATCGGGCTGGTGGTCATCTTCATGCGGTTTAGTCGGCGATAGTCTATGAATGATACCTTAGCCATAGAAACACAGGAACTGTCCAAACGCTACGATGGGGTCACCGTCGTGGACAGCCTCAATCTTCAGGTGAAGGAAAATGAGGTATTTGGCTTGCTCGGCCCGAACGGTGCCGGCAAGACCACGACTATTCTCATGATGCTGGGCCTGACCGAGCCGGCCTCAGGGTCGGTCAGCGTGCTTGGCTTCAATCCCACCCGCGAGCCGCTTCAGGTCAAGCGTCAAGTTGGCTATCTGCCGGAAAGGGTGGGTTTCTACGAGAACCTCACCGCGCGCGAAAACCTGCGGTTCATCGCTGATCTGAACGGCATCGGCTATTCCGAAGCCAGTCGGCGCGCGCACGAGGTGCTGGAAATGGTGGGCCTTACCGAGAGCGAGATAATGGAGAAGGTGGGGCCGAATCGGAATATAGAAAAAACGGTGGGCAAGTTTTCCCGCGGTATGAAGCAGAGGCTGGGCATTGCCGAAGTACTGATAAAAAGGCCGAAACTGGTTTTCCTTGATGAGCCAACTGCTGGCCTGGACCCGAAGGGCATTAACCAGCTCCTCGACCTCATCGCTAGCCTGCCGGGGATAGGGACCACCGTGGTGCTTTCGTCACACCAGTTGTATCAGGTGCAGCGGGTATGCCACAACATCGGCATCCTGGCCAAGGGGAAGATGGTAATTCAGGGGGCCATTGATGTGCTGGGTCGTGAGGCGATGGCCGGAGGCCGATTCCAGATTGAGGTGGAGACCGAGGCGCCAGGTGAGAAGCTCATCAAGGTGCTCAGGGGCATCAAAGGTGTGGTCAATGTTGACGTCAGGGAGAATGTGCTCGTCATCGGTACCGATGCCGATTTACGGCGGGAGGTCTCCAAGGCCATAGTACAGAACAACTACCCGCTGATTCAGATGAAGGTCCAGGAATTTTCCCTGGATGATGTTTATATGAGGTATTTCCGCGAGGAATAGAGCTATCCATGTTTGCCATTATACGCAAAGAGTTAGCCGATTATGTCACCAGCATCCGTTTTGTCGCCTCTTTTCTTCTGGTGCTCGTAGTGAGTGTTACCGGATTGGTGGCCGCCTCGCAGGGCATTCGTTCGGCTAACCTGCCGGAAGGAATTGTCTTCCTGGGACTGTTTACCACCGCCGGGACCACCATTCCGATTCCTTCGCTGACCTACCTTGTCTCTCTGCTGATTCCCATTATCGGCATTGCCCTGGGCTTTGATGCCATAAACAGCGAGCGGGCCAGTGGTACTCTCAGCCGCGTCCTTGCCCAGCCGGTGTTTCGGGACAGCGTCATCAATGGCAAGTTCTTGGCCGGTGTAGTTATCCTGGCTATTATGGTGGGCACGATGCTGCTGGTGGTATCCGGCTACGGATTGAGTATGATAGGGGTGCCGCCATCGGCTGAGGAAGTCATCCGGCTCTTTTTCTATTTCTTCCTGACCATTGTCTACGGTGCCTTCTGGATGGGACTGGCGATACTTTTCTCCATCGTATTTCGCCGGGTGGCCGCCTCGTTGCTGTTCTCGCTGGCGCTCTGGCTGTTTTTCAGCATCTTCATCCTGCTCATTGCTCCCGGAATCGCCAATGCTATTGCCCCAACCGCGGATGGTACGGAGGCAGAACTGATTCGGAATTTTGAACTGCAGCGGATGATTACGCGGTTTTCCCCGAACATCCTGTTCCAGGAAGCGACCACCGTTCTGCTGGTGCCATTGGTACGCAGTCTGGGCATGGTGAGCCAGAGCCAGGCTGCCTTCATGGTGCCCAATCCCCTGAGCCTGGGCCAGAGCATCCTTATCGTCTGGCCCCACATCACCGGCCTGATAAGTCTCAGTGCGGTCTGCTTCGCCGTGAGCTATATCCTGTTTATGAGGCAGGAAATAAGAGCTACGTAATCAAGTATGCTTTGGCGGTGTCAGGCTTTTTCCTCTGCCTTCTGGTGGATAATCCTCTGGCTGATTTGCGCCGGCACCTCTTCATAGTGGCTGAATTCCATGGTGTAGGTGCCTCTGCCCTGCGTCATTGACTTCAGATCAATGGCATAGCGCAGGACTTCAGCCAGCGGCACCTGGGCCTCGATGATATTGATATCGCCCGATGGGTTCATCCCCTGCACTCGGGCGCGCTTGGTGTTCAGGTCGCCGATGATATCTCCGGTGAGGTCATTGGGGATGGTTATCTGGATATTGACGATGGGCTCAAGGAGGATTGGCTGCCCCTGGGAGAGCCCCTTCTTCATCGCCTGTGCGCCAGCAATCTTGAAGCAGATTTCCGAGGAGTCCACCGGATGGAAGCTGCCGTCGTACAGCGTGGCCTTGACGTCCACCACCGGGTAATGCGCCAGCACACCGTCCTGAATCGACTCCTGGAAGCCTTTCTCCACCGCCGGGATGTAGTTCTTGGGCACGGAACCGCCGACAACCCTCTCCGCGAACTCGTTGCCGGTGCCCCGGGGCAGGGGCTCCAGTTCCATGATGACATGGCCGTACTGGCCGTGGCCTCCGGACTGCTTCTTGTGCTTGTATTCAGCGTTCGCTACCGATGCCGTGATGGTCTCCTTGTAGGGCACTCTGGGCATCTCCAGATTTACGCTGACGCCGAACTTGCGCTGCATCTTTTCCGCCGCCACCTCAAGCTGGGTATCACCCATACCGGAGAGCAGGGTCTCACCGGTGTCGGGTTCACGGTGGACACGGAGGGTCTGGTCTTCCTCGGTGATGCGGGAGAGCGCTGTCCCCAGTTTATCTAAATCGGCCTTGGTTTTGGGGAAAATCGCCTCATCGAAGACGGGCTTGGGGAAAACAATGGGCGCCAGCTTTACCGGGTTGTTCTGACTGGAAAGGGTATCACCGGTATTGGTCACGTTCAGCTTGGCCACCGCCCCGATGTCCCCGGCACCTACTCTGGCTACCGGCTCCTGATTCTTGCCGCGCAACATGAAGAGCTGGCCGATGCGCTCGGCGCTGCTTCTGGTGGCATTCCAGACCTGAGAATTGCTGGCGATGGCGCCGCTGTATACGCGGAAGTAGGTGAGCTTGCCGACATACGGGTCGGCGGTGGTCTTGAAAACGAGCGCCGCCAGAGGCCCGTCATCACTGACCTCGATTTTCTCCTCCTTGGCTCCGGTCGTCGCAGTTACCTCGCGCTCCGCTGAGGATGGCAGATAATCAACTATCGAGTCCAGAATCCGTTCGGTGCCTACGTTCTGCAGCGCTGAGCCCGTCAGGATGGGAAATACGCTGCCGCTGGCCACAGCTTTCCTGAGCCCTCCA
>CAYFVI010000037.1:0-15531 GCA_964346525.1 uncultured Dehalococcoidaceae bacterium | reverse complement strand
GATAACGCACTACGAGGATATCCCACTGGTAGAGCTGGTGCCCGGGAACGTCCGGGCACACATCCTCTCCGGCGAACGGATGACGGCTATATTCACCATCATGGTACCCAATGCCGTGGTCCCCGTGCACAAGCACGAACATGAACAGGTGATGATTATGGCCGATGGGGAGGCGGAGCTGGTAACGGGGGGAATACGCTATCCGGTGAAAAAGGGAGACGTGGCCGTCTTTGTCTCAAATCAGGAGCACGGCACCTACGCTTCCGAGAAAGGCTGCAAGACCATAGAAATCTTCGCCCCGCTGCGCCAGGAATATATGGACAAGCTGGAAGCGGTCAAGAAGAGCCTGGGGAAATAATCGAAGATTTATCAATTTACATGGAGACTTTCCCCCAATAGCTTATACTACTGCAACATAAGGTAGTATTATGAAACCAGGTTCTACTGGTTATGGTCCTGCTCTGATTCGGGCGATGGAAAATCTGTTGCCAGAAGATAAACGGCTTTTTGACGACCCCTATTCAGAGAAATTTCTATCACCTTTTTATAAGTTTTTCGTAATTTTAATGCGCTCCCCTAAAATATTGAACTTCTTGATAAAGATAAGAGAAAAATTAACACCGGGAATAATTGGGGGGCTTATCTGTCGCTCACGCTATATAGATGATGTATTAAACAACGCCATAAGGGAAGGAGTTGGAACAGTTGTCAACCTGGGGGCCGGGATGGATACCCGCGCTTTCCGTATTCCCGGAATTGAAAATATACAATACTTTGAATTAGATTTTCCTGAATCACAGAAAGTCAAAAGAGCATACATCGATAAAAATATCGGAGAAATCCCTTCCAATGTTTTTTGGGTTCCTATTGATTTTAATCGTCAAGATTTCGGTGAGGAGCTGAAGAAAGCGGGATATACTTTGTCTTCTAGAACTCTTTTTATTTGGGAAGGAGTTACACAATACATTTCTAAAGAAGCAGTTGATAATACTTTAAAATATATTGCCCAGGCTTCCACTGGCAGTAGGATTGTTTTTACCTACGTGCTGGCGAGTTTTATCGATGGCAGCTATATTCCTGATGGTTTAAATAGCCTTTATAAATTTGCCCTTAAGAAGAAGAACCCGCTCTGGTTTTGTGGTTTTGACCCTGCCGAGCTGCGAGAGTATTTGTCAGAATACTCCCTATCTCTAATTGAAGATGTTGGTTTTGCGGAGTATCTGGAGCGCTATATTAAACCCAAAGGCCGTGACTTAACAGTGATGGAAATTGAGCGCACAGTTTTAGCAGCTGTGAAATAAAAGGCTATCTATTTGCCGGACGGTAATTTGTACCCTCTCTGGGTCAGGTAGTTGCCCAGCAGCATGGAGGTTAAAATCACCAGCGGCAGGGAGACCAGCCACCGTATGGCCGTGAACTTAATGCCCAGAAACGACGCCTCGAAGATGGTCATCGGGATACGGCAGATGGCCGCGGCACCGAGATAGGTGAAAATCACGCTGAGCTTGGCCCCTTTACTGCCAAGGGTATAAGCAATCGGCAGGGCCAGATGCAATCCGCCGATGGTGGTTGCCGAAAGCAGTATTGCCCAGAGATATCCTCTGAATCCAGATTTCTCCCCCAGATGTCTCTCAACCGTCTCCCGCTTCACCCAAACCTCAAAGAGCCCGATTAAAATAAAAGCGCCCGGCAGTATTTTAAGCATATCAATGGCAAAAGAGGCGAAATTATGCCCGATTTGCTGTCCGGGATTGAATCCGGTCAACCAGGAAACGCCCAGAAAAATGAAGTAGCTGGCAATGAAGGATATGGTTATGATGGTGTTTCGCTTCACGACAAAATTTCCCCGAAAAAAAGGCCGATCATGACGGCCACGGCCAGGGCTATGAAGAAGCCCAGCACATTTCTGATTACGGTAACCCTCAAACCGAAGTAGGCTTTCTCTATGGGCGCAGTGAGCACGCCCACCATCATCAGCGTGGTGGTGAAGGCAGCAATGACCATATAGGCTACCCCTTTCTGGACAAGGATGCCCGCCAGCGGGAAGGCGATAAAACCGGGCAGGAAGATGACCGAGCCCAGAACGGAGGCCAGGATAACGCTGATGAATTTATTACTGCCTCCGAGATAACGAGAAATAACCTCATCTGGCACCAGGTAAAGAACAACGGATATCAGGAGGAGCATGATTATAAAAGCCGGTAAAATGTGGATAAATCGCCTGGCCGCGATTTTCAGCGACCGGGCTGTTTTTTCACGGCTGAAGCAAAACGAAACGAGCAGGGCCAGCCCGGCAATTATATACAGATACATCTATTTTAATGCCACCTGATAAGGTGGGAATAGAGCTAACCCCCACGAACCTGCCCAACTTATTGATAATTACCCTATACCGGCAGGTCAATGGTGTAGTTCTTCAGCGTGTCCTTGATGATGGCCGCCGTCTTTTCGTCCGGCTCGGTGAGTGGCAGGCGCGGCTTGCCCACCCGGAAACCGACCTGGTTCACGGCGTATTTCACCGGAATGGGGTTGGAGACGATAAACATGGCGTTGACCATCGGCAGAAGGTGGCGATGAATTGCCGCCGCTTCCTCAATCTTGCCGCTGAGGGAGCTTTCAATCATCTGTTTTATCTGCTTGCCCACCAGATGAGATATCACGCTTATAATACCGTAGCCGCCGAGGGCCATGAGAGGAAAAGTATCCTGGTCATTGCCGCTCCAGACAAAGAAGTCGTCCCCGGTCTCCTGGATTATTTTGGCGATCTGCTCCAAATTGCCGCTCGCTTCCTTCACCCCGATGATATTGTCTATTTTGCTCAGCCGGATAACGGTCTCCGCGGTCATGTTGACCACGGTGCGCGAGGGCACGTTGTACATGATGCAGGGCAGACTGGTGCTTTCCGCCACCGTTTTGAAATGCTGATAGAGTCCATCCTGAGTGGGTTTGTTGTAGTAAGGCACCACCAGCAGGCAGCCGTCAACGCCGATTTTCTCCGCTTCCCTAGTCGCCTCAACGGCTTCGGCGGTGCTGTTGCTTCCCGTGCCGGCGATAACTGTCCCCTTGCCGCCGACGGCCTCCTTTATCTCCCGGAAAAGGCGGTATTCCTCCATCCGCAGCATGGTGGGCGACTCCCCCGTAGTACCGACTACCACCACGCCATCGCTCCCCGACGCCAGCAGGGCAAGCGCCAGTTTCGCGGCCTGCCCATAGTCCACCTCCCCTTTTTCATCGAAGGGGGTAACCATGGCGGTTATCAATCTTCCCAGCTCTTTCATTTTGCTACCTCCCGTGGTTTCAGCCAGTCCCGCTTGACCATTTCCTCGGCAATCTGGACGGCGTTCAGAGCTGCTCCCTTGCGCAGGTTATCGGAGACAATCCACATAGTCAGCCCATTGGGATGGGACGTATCACGTCGGATACGGCCAACAAATACCTCATCGCTGCCCGCCGCCATCCAAGGGTGCGGATAGAGACTGATGGCGGTATCATCCAGTATCTTCACCCCTGGTGCTCCGGCGAGTATGCGCTCGACCTCATCGGGCATCATCGGCGAAGTAAACTCGGCCCAGACTGCCTCACTGTGCCCGGTGAATACCGGCACCCGTACACAGGTCGCCGAGATAGCTATTTCACCAGCGTGCATAATCTTTCTGGTCTCCTCTACCATCTTCCACTCCTCTCTGGTGTAGCCATCATCGAGAAAAACGTCTATCTCCGGCAATACATTGAAGGCTATCTGATGCGGGTACACATGGGGAATGGTGGCCTGCCCTTCCAGAACCTGTTTGCTCTGCACATTCAGTTCCTCCATCGCGGCGGCACCGGTGCCGGAGACCGATTGGTAGGTGCTGACTACGATGCGTTTGAGCGGGTTGACCCTGTGCAGCGGGTTGAGCGCCACCACCATCTGGATGGTGGAGCAGTTGGGATTGGCGATGATGCCGCTGTGCCACTCAATATCCTGCGGATTGACCTCGGGCACCACTAGGGGCACATTGGGCTCCATGCGCCAGGCGGCGCTGTTGTCGATCACCACCGCGCCCGCCTGTGCGGCAAGCGGCGCAAAATGACGGCTTGTCTCAGAACCGGCGGAGAAAAGGGCGATATCTATCCCCTCAAACGAGTCAGGGGTCGTCTCCCTGACCTCGATTTCCCGCTTGTTGACCACAAGCTTCCTGCCCGCAGAACGGTCGGAGGCCAGCAGCCTTATCGATTCTGTCGGGAAACCGCGCTGTGCCAGTATCTTGATGAATTCCTGTCCGACCAGCCCGGTGGCACCGGCGATGGCAATGTTTAACTCCTTCATTGCTTCCTCACAGTCCCAGCAATTTGTCCAGACCGAAAACAAGTCCTTTGCGCTTGACTACTTCCCTTATCGCCAGCATCACACCGGGCATATAGCACTCCCGGTTAATGGTATCATGGCGTATGCTCAATGTCTGCCCGGGCGCACCCAGGATTACCTCCTGATGCGCCATAAGTCCGGGCAGGCGCACACTGTGAATGCTTATCCCTTCCACCTGCTCTCCCCGGCTTACCGCGTCCTTGCTTTTGGGCTGGAGAAACGGCTTCCCCCTGGCTTCCGCCATTAATCTGGCCGTGGTCTGCGCCGTCCCGGATGGTGCATCGGCTTTCAGGTGGTGGTGCAGCTCGATTATCTCCGCATAATCAAGGTATTTGGCCGCTACTCGGGCCAGGTGCATCATCAACACTGCCCCAAGGGCGAAGTTCGGTGCCATCACAGCACCTATCCCGCGCTCCGTGGCCAGACGCTCGAGCTCCTTGATTTCATCGGGCGAGAAACCCGTCGTGCCGATGACCAGATTGACGCCTTTTTCGGTGGCCAGCGGCACCGCCGACATGGTTGCTCTGGCAATGCTGAAATCCACCATGACATCGGGTTGACCGCGGGTTAAAATATGGCCCAGGTCAGCGGAAAAGGGAACTGAACCGGAACCATCAGGCAGGGACAGCGAATCCCCGGTGGCCTTGGCATCCACGGCGCCGACCAATCGCAAGTCTTCTTCATCGCATACGGCCCTGACCACCTCCTGCCCGACCCTGCCAGCGGCTCCATGAACGATTACCTTGATTGGATTCATCGTGTTTCCCCGGCTGGTGAAGAAAACTCTTAACGACCCCGAAACGTACCTCTGCTCAGTGGTGGCCTGCGCCTGGACTGGTCGCGCCGCCCGGAATAGGAATCATTATCCCTCCGGAATGGTCGGCTTGACCGAAAAGAATCCCTGGCCTTAGCGCCAGAGGGCTGATAATCTTTCTCAAAGACCGCCCTGCGGGAGAGGTTTATCCTCCCCAGATTGTCAATGTTGATTACCTTGACCGTAACCTCGTCACCGATTTTGACCACGTCCTCAACCTTGCCCACCCGGTGGTCAGCCAGTTCGCTGATGTGTACCAGGCCTTCTTTCCCGGGCAGTATTTCCACCATGGCGCCGAAATCGAAAATGCGCGCCACCTTCCCCGTATAGATGGTGCCAACCTCAACGTCCTTGGTCAGCCCTTCAATGATACTGAGCGCTTTACGTGCCGACTCTTCACTGGTGGCGCCAACCACCACGTTACCCTCATCGTCGATGTCGATGGTTGTCTTCGTCTGCTCCGTTATGGAACGAATCGTCTTGCCGCCGGAGCCGATAACGCTGCCGATTTTATCGGGGTCGATGCTTATCTTGTACATCCGCGGCGCGTAATGGCTGACCTCGGGCCGGCTGGTGCTTATGGTCTCGTTCATCCGGTCCATAATGAACATCCGTGCCTCATGGCTCTGCGTGATTATCTTCTCCAGAACTTCCAGGCTGACACCCTTGAGCTTGATATCCATCTGCACAGCGGTAACGCCGTCCCGGGTCCCGGCAACCTTGAAGTCCATGTCGCCGTAGGCATCTTCCAGACCCTCGATGTCGGTTAAAATCTGATATTGACCGCTATCGTCAGTGACTAGGCCCATGGCCACGCCGGATACCGCGGTCTTTATCGGTATGCCGGCGTCCATCAGCGACAGGCTCCCGGCGCAGACGCTGGCCATCGAGGTGCTGCCGCTGGAACTGAGAACCTCGGAGACAAGTCGAATGGTATAGGGGAACTCCTCATCTCCGGGCAGTACCGGCACCAGCGCCCTTTCCGCCAGCGCGCCATGTCCTATCTCCCGACGACCCGGCGACCCCAGGCGCTTTACCTCACCGCTGGAGAAGGGAGGGAAATTGTAATGGTGTATGAAGCGCTTCGTCTCCTCAATACCTAGGCCGTCAAGCTGCTGCTCCTGTCTCGTTGAACCCAGGGTGACGATGGTCAGCACCTGCGTCTGACCCCGGCTGAAAAGCGCCGAGCCGTGTGTCCTGGGTAGGAGCCCCACCTCGACACTTATCGGTCTGACTTCGTTGAGAGCACGGTCATTGAGCCGCTTTCCCGCCAGCAGGTTGTTCCTTACCTCGGCCTTGGCCCTGGCTTCAAAGGCAGCTAGTATATCCGCCTGGGCATAGGTTTCACCCATACTTTCCACAAGCTTTCTTTTTAAGGCAAACAGCTTTTCCTCTCGGATGGATTTTTCCGTTTCTGCCAGCACTGCCGGCAGTTCTTCTCCGATGGCTGATGCTACCGCGGAAGCGATTTCAGGGTTGGCCTCCGGAACCGGTACTTCCTCCTTCGGTTTGCCGCAGGCCTGTTGCACCTGTTCCTGAAGCCGGATTATATCCTGGTTGGCCTCAAAGCCGAACTGGATGGCCCGGGGCAGGATTTCCTCGGAGACCTCCTTAGCCCCGGCTTCCAGCATGACTATTGCCTTGCCGGTCCTGGCCACAACCAGATCAAGTTGACTGCTTTCCAAGTCGGCCAGTGTGGGATTCAGCACCAGCTCACCGTTGATGTAGCCCACGTGAACCGCGCTTACCGGACCATCGAAAGGTATTTCCGATATGCACAGTGCCGCCGATGCTCCGATTACCGCCAGAACATCGGGGTCATTTTCATGGTCAACCGAGAGCACGGTGGCTACAATCTGAATATCCCGGCGCCATTCCTTGGGCAAAAGAGGTCTTATCGGGCGGTCAATGAGGCGGCAGGCCAGAATAGCAGCTTCGCTGGGCCTTCCTTCCCGGCGGATGAAGCCCCCCGGGATTTTACCCGCCGCGTACAGTCGTTCCTCATAGTCTACGGTCAATGGTAGAAAGTCGGTGCCCTCACGGGGTTCATCGGCTGCGGTGGCTGTTACCAGCACTACCGTTTCCCCGTAGCGTACCGTTACCGCCCCACTGGCCTGACCGGCCAGTTTTCCGGTCTCAATAATAAGGTCTCTGCCGCCAACCCGGCACTGAAAAGACTGAAGTTTTTGCACTATCCTCTCCCCGCTCAGACCCTATTTGCGCAGTCCGAGTCGTTTAATCAATTTATTGTATCGGCTGACGTCCTCCCGGCTAAGGTAATTCAACAGCCTTCTTCTCTGTCCAACCAGCTTGAGCAGACCGCGTTGAGAATGAAAGTCGTGTTTATTCGCTGTCATATGGTTGGTCAGCTGCTTTATCCTGTCGGTAAGCAGGGCTACCTGTACCTCGGTCGAACCGGTATCTCCGTCCTTATTCTGATAATCGCTGATAATCTCAGCCTTCTTCTCCTTGTCCAAACTACACCTCACTAATCACTTACCCATAATAAATTACGGGTCAAATGATTATAACATACCGTGCGCCTATATGTAAATTAGCTCCTGGCGCCTTGCCTTCCCGTTCCCCATAATAGACATGGTATCGGCCAACTAGTATAATACACGTTAGAATGAGGAGAACGGTAAGAGAATCCACGAGCAATAGCGTTGCTCCAGAAGTGACCTGTCGCTTCTTCAGCGGGGAAAAATGGCAGGAGGATACCGTGGCCATACCCGGTGAACTGGCGCTGACCATCTTCGTCAATGGGCAGGAAGTCGCCACTTTATTGTGCACACCCACCAGGTTAGTCCAGCTTGTCCTAGGTTTTTTATACCTGGAGGGAATCATCGCCGACCAGCAGGAGGTGGCCAGCCTGCGAGTCTGTGAAGATGAACCGATAGCCGATGTGAGGCTTTTAAAGAGCGAATATCACGCGCCATCGAGGCGTACCATCACCTCGGGTTGCGGGAGCGGCGTCAGCTTTGAGGCCAGTTCATCTCCGGTGGTTTCAGACCTCGCCGTCGCTCCGGAGGAGATACTATCACTGATGCGCCAGCTTTACCAGCAGCAGGAACTGTTTCAGGAAGCGGGCGGAATTCACTCTTCGGCGCTGGCGGACCGGGAAAAGATACTGGTCTCCGCAGAAGATATCGGGCGCCATAATACGCTGGACAAGATTATGGGCGATTGCCTAATGAGGAAGCTGCCGGCGCAGGACAAAATCCTGCTGACCACGGGCCGCATCTCCTCGGAAATGGTGCTGAAGGCGGCCAGGATGCAGGTGCCGGTGGTCGTATCGCGCGGCAGCCCTACCGAGCGAGCGGTCACGCTGGGCAGAAAGCTGGGAATCACCGTAATCGGCTATGCCCGGCAGAACAGGCTGTCCGTTTTTTCCGGTGAGGAACGACTACTCATTGCCGATAGTCCGGTTTCAAGTTGATAAAAAGCATTGCTGGTAGGAGGAAGTTATGCCGTTTCGTATTGGACCATGGGAGATAGCCCTCATCCTGGTCATCATCCTCATCGTTTTCGGTGTGGGCAAGCTGCCGCAGGTTGGTGGCGCCATCGGCAAGGGAATACGGTCATTCCAGAGAGGGCGGCGCGGTGAGGATGTTGAAGAAGAGGAGGAAGAGGAGGAACCCAAACCCAAGAAGCCTGCCCGTAAGAAAAATACCGAGAGCTAAATATCACGGCTATCAGCTCATTCGTGGGCTACCGCTTCTACAGATGAATCAATCTTAGCATCCAGCCAAGGAACAGATATGGACTTTTTCGGCATCGGTTTAGGAGAAGTACTGCTTATCCTCGTTCTCGCCCTGATTATCTGGGGGCCAAGAAGACTGCCCCAGATTGCCCGTACTCTGGGAAGAACGCTTCATTCCCTGAGAAAGGCGACCAGTGACTTTACCACCCAGATAACCCGGGACATTGATATTGAAGAAGAGGAGAGCAGCCAAAAGAAGCAGCTGGCACCACCCAAGGAGGAACCCAAGGCCGGAAAAGATACCACGAAAGATGAATGAAGACAGGAAACAGTCCGTCCTCCAGCACCTTCAGGAATTGCGCCAGCGCCTGATAAAAAGCCTTATCGCCGTTGCTGTGGCCTCAGCTATCGCCTTCGTTTTCTACGACTGGATATTCTACATCCTTAAGCTCCCCGCCGAGGGGATAAACCTTGTCTATATTGAAATGACCGAGATGATAGGCACCATCATGAAGGTGTGCCTGACGGCCGGCATTATCCTGGCCATGCCCTACCTCGTTTTCCAGGGCATCATGTTCGTCTCCCCGGCACTGACCCACAAAGAGAAAAAATATGTTTATATCATCCTGCCCTGGATAGCCCTGATGTTTCTGGGCGGCGTGGTTTTCGGTTATTTCGTGCTCATTCCGCCCGCCACCAGATTCTTAATCAGCTTCGGCTCCGATATCGCCACTCCTGAGATTCGCGTGGGCAATTATGTGGCGGTGGTGACCCGGCTGCTGCTCGCTATCGGCATTGTCTTTGAGATGCCGGTGATAACCACGTTCCTGGCCAAGCTGGGTGTGCTCAAGCCGGAGTGGCTCTCCAAGAACCGCAGGGTGGCCATTATCTTTGCGTTCATCCTCGCCGCCCTCATTACGCCGACCTTTGACCCGATAAACCAGAGTCTGGTGGCCGTCCCGCTTATCGTTCTATATGAGATGGGCATCTGGCTTGCCAGGCTTGTCTATAAAAAGCAGCCCGTGACATAATTGCACTATAAACAATGGTACGCTATACTGATTGGCTGGTCGGGAGCGGATGAGTCCCGGTGGGCTTTGCGGACTTCAAATCAAAGCCAAGACGAGTTAATCGAGAGATTCGTTAGCTCTCGTCGAGACGGCCTCTCCCCGCGAACGATTGATAACTATAGACTCTTTCTTCGACTAGCCCGACCCGTCGTTGGCCTCGATATAAGCGGTCAGGAGATACAGCGATTCATTAACTCTCGACTATGTTCTCAGGGCGGTAAGCACGCCTACTTTCGAGTATTTCGAGCTTTCTATAACTGGTTATACTCGCCGAAGTCGGGTCTCGGCCTCAAGCTCCAGGATAACCCGATGCTTATCGTCGAAGCGCCCAAGGTCGAGCAGAAGATACTGCCGAGCCTTACGCTGGAACAGGTAGAGTATCTCATCGACCAATGCAGTAATGTTCGGGATAAAGCGATTATATCGCTCTTCGCGGATAGCGGCCTATGTCTTACCGAGCTGGCGAATATCGAGACCAGGAACATCAATTGGCAGAATCGACTGATTAAAGTTCGCTGTAAAGGTAATCGCGAGGGCTACGCGCCATTCGGAGAGCGAAGCGAGAAGCTCTTACGAGAGTGGCTGTCTCAGAATGAGACGAACGGCCGGCTATGGGGTATTAACTCGTGGAGCATCGTCGATATGCTCAAAGTGCTTCGAGCCAAGACCGGGCTTCCTTGTAACCCTCATACGTTTCGACGAACGTTCGCCAGTATCTTGGCCAAGCGTGGCATTGATTCGCTTCATATCCAGCGTTTAGGTCGCTGGGAGTCGATGGCGATGGTGGAGCGGTATACGCGGTCGGTGAAGTTCGAAGACTCTTTGAAGCTCTATTCGGCGGTAGTTAATTAAGCTTGAAACAACGAGTCTACTGGCTACGCTCAAACAAGCGATATATACCAAAAGACTTAATTGCGTTTAAAATTGAGAAAGTGCAGGGACGAATGATTTGACGCTACTAGCTGCAAGTGACAAAATGAATTGCTTAAACTATCGATTTTGAAACGAGGAGGATATTAAGTATGGATAACTATTTAGATGAAATCCGTAAATTCATGGAAAAACTTGCTATTCCTGGCCGCGACCTTCATGACCTGCCAACTTCGGACAAAACATTTCCCGATGGGTCGAATTATAGAATAGAGATTGCGGGCGTGGAGAGAGCTTCTACCATGGAAGCTATGATTAATGAAGCAAAGAAACGCAATATAATCATACATCGTGCCATAGCTACTGTGGGCGGTTCGACCTATTGCGACTTTCAAGAACTCAAGGCTATGGCACAGATGGCTTGTGAGGAGAAAATAGAGGTGATAATGACCATAGGCCCTCGCAAAGCCTGGGATCCTGGGGCAAAAGAGGCTTCTACCTCTGAGGGAATGGGGCAAGGATCAAGGTTAAGGGGATCCGATAATATCTCCTACTGGCTTGCTGACATGATGAGAAATATTGAGGCTGGATTCAGAGGCTTTCTCGTATATGATGAGGGCATACTTTACATTGCGAACAAGATGAGGGAGGAAGGCTTTATCCCTAAAGAGATAATTTTTAAGTTTTCGGTATTCGGTGGTTATTGCAGCGCAGCCGGTGCAAAGGTTATCGAATCTCTTGGCGCTAATACGATGAATCCCATATCGGATGTCTCAATACCAATCCTTGCAAGCATTCGCAAAGCGGTGGATATGCCTTTGGATGTGTACATAATAGTTGTGGATTCTTTTGGCGGTGTGTTCCGGGCATATGAGGCTCTAGAAATCGCTCGTATAGCTTCCCCATGTTATTTTAAGATTGAACCAGGTACCTCTGAAAGCGATATCTATAAACCATGGATTTCGGAAGCGTGGCACGAGGAATTCGTCCGGCAGAAGGTAAAAATTGCTGCTATTATTAAGGAAATAATGGGAAAGCTCGCTCCGCAGCTGAAAATGTCCGGGAAAGGAGCAAGTGACCTGGTTCTACCGATAGTGAATTGAACCATAGCCATATTTGCATAATTGTAAATACCTCGAATTTAAACTAAACGCTCCACCATCTACGCTAACACATGAAATATGTCCCTCGAGACGTGATGTCGTTTAAAAATGGGGAGGGTGTATGGTGGGTTGAAGTAAAAGTAGTATAATTCGCTTAAATGTTAAATGTAAAAAGTGGCAAGACGTGATACATTTTATTCAGTGCGCTCTGACAGCAGGCTTGATAGAAATGGCTGTCATCTATTCGACAGTCTTTCTCGCTTGATGCCAGACTAGTGATTAAATGTCATCAAAATATTCTACTCTATCGTTCTTATGTTTAGGACAATTGACGGCGGGGCTTACCTGGTATAACTATTCAGCAGTTCTGCCCCTTCTTCAAACAGAATGGTCATTGACTGGAGCTCAGGCTGGAATAGTCTTATCAGCTTTCCAAGCTGGTTATGTCATTGCTGTTGTGGCCCTCGGTTTCCTCTCGGACAGAATAGGTGGCCGCAGAGTATTTATAATTAGCGCAATCGAGACTAGCCTCGCTGGGTTAGCTTTCGCTATCTTTGCCAAGGGTTTTTTCTCGGCAACAGTCATAAGAGCATTGGCTGGTCTTGGACAAGGTGGCTTATATGTACCCGGTATGAAGCTTCTCTCTCAATGTTTTCCTCCTAAGGAGAGAGGAAAAGCACTAGGGATTTACACTTCTGCTCTTGTAGGTTCTTATGCAGGATCTCTTTACGTGGCCGCACCCATAGCCTCGGCATACAGCTGGCAATGGGCAATTGTACTAACGTCTGTCTGGGGTCTGCTTGGTGCTGCACTGGTATTTTTCTTTATCAAAGAAGGAACTGAGCCAGAAGTCAAAACAGAGGGCTCAGGAGCACAACCTTCTTTTAGCCGTACTCCTTTGGTAAAAGAAGTATTAATGAGAAAACCCGTAGGCCTGCTTAATTTAGGCTACATGAGCCATATGTGGGAGCTTTACGGTTTCTATGGCTGGGTCGGACCGTTTGTTGTGGCGGTAGCTCTCATCCACGGATTCAGTGATGACTCAGCACTGGTTTACGGAAATACTATTGCGGCTAGCGCCGTACTTATGGGAATAGTTTCGCCGGCTCTTGGCGGATTCATATCTGACAAAATAGGTCGCACCAGAACTGTAATCATGGTCTTGCTCGTAAGCTCCGCTTGTTCTTTTAGTGTTGGCTGGCTCGTGGAAATGCCTCTCTACGGCTTCATTGGTATTGTCTTAATATATGGTTTCTTTGTAGTTATGGAGTCGGCGGTGTTTAAGGCAGGTCTTTCAGAATTAGTAGAACCAGGGTATCTTGGTTCTGCCCTAGGGGTTCAATCCTTCCTCGGCTTCGGTATCACCATTCTATCTCCAGCCCTATTTGGCTTAGTTCTGGATATATCAGCACCTGACCTGGAGGGGCAGTATCTTGTTTGGGGTTGGTCTTTTGTACTTTTGGGTCTGGGGGCGCTTATCGGCCCAATATCTATGTACTTCTTAAGAAGACTCCCTGAGTCGATTAAGATGGGCGATGGTAGAAAATAGGATACGTGAACATTAATCATTTCATATAAGAGCATTTTAATTTTGCTCTTATTTCATTATTTAACATTTTTATATTCAAGACCAAACTA
Source organism: uncultured Dehalococcoidaceae bacterium (assembly GCA_964346525.1). Lineage (GTDB taxonomy): Bacteria > Chloroflexota > Dehalococcoidia > Dehalococcoidales > RBG-16-60-22 > E44-bin89. The sequence goes on along the minus strand of CAYFVI010000037.1, from coordinate 1,985 downwards.
CTCAAACCACTATCCGCGTTTAAACTTCTGATATATCTGCGGAAACGTGAATTCGTTTAAAAATGGGGAGGTACTGAGGGGACTAATAATGGCCAGTTGTTGAAAAGACACCTTGAAAATCATAAAAACAAAAAGGTTTTTTCCGTAATGCCGAGTGATTTTCGATTCACAATGCCTCCCTTCTTACGTCATCTTAAGCGGATTTCCTTGACATCTCATAATCACCTGTGTCATATTTATACTCGCTCCAAGTAACCAGAGTAAGTATTACAAACTACGAAAGAAGCGACTGAGTAGGGAAACCGAAAGGAAGCAACTGAAATGGAATGGATGGCTTACAAGGGTTATTTGGAGCAATTTTTTATTCTCATGCTGCGTAATACCTTTAACCCAAACTAACCGTTCCGCCATCCGCGTTTACACGAGAGTTATATATCCATCGAGACGTGATGTTGTTTAAAAATGGGGACTAATAGTAAACCCGCACTCCGCACTGTTCTAATATCCTGATATTCTTTATGTCTTCTGAACCTTCTCCAAGGTCCAGATTGTTATCTTCAAGACATACCTGGTCTCCTGCGCCTAGTGCACTGTTTTCTACTAGTGGAGAGATGTCACTTATCTGGTTTCTGCAAAGTTCGAGTGCAGTTAGATTAGTGAGGGAAGCCAAGGAAGAGATATCGCTTATCTGGTTTCCAATAAGACGTAGCTCACTCAGGTTGGTGAGAGAGGAAAGGGCAGAAATATCGCTTATCTGATTATCGTCAAGGTGGAGCGTAGTCAGGTTGATGAGGGAGGCAAGCGGAGAGACATCGCTTATCTGATTCCCGTAAAGGACAAGCGTTCTTAGATTGGTGAGGGAAGACAGGGGAGAAATATCATTTACCTGGTTCCAGCCAATGAAGAGCCCTTTCAGGTTGCTGAGTGAAGCCAAGGGAGAAATGTCGCCTATCAAATTCACGTGCATAGAGAGGGAAGTCAGTTTCGTGAGGGAGGCCAGGGGAGAGATATCTCTTATCTGGTTATAGTAAAGTTCGAGACGATTTAGGTTAATAAGGGAGGAAAGCGGCGAGATGTCTTCTATCTGATTATTACCGAGGCTAAGCACAGTGAGGTTGTTTAGAGATGCCAGCGGGGAAAGGTCGCTCAGCATGTTACCTCCAAGGCCAAGTATAGTCAAATTAGCGAGGGAAGAGAGGGGAGAGACATCGCTTATTTGGTTCCCGTCAAGAGTAAGCCAGCTCAGGTTAGCGAGGGAAGACAGGGGAGAGACATCGCTTATCCGATTATTATTGATGAGGAGTGTGGTCAAGTTAGTGAGAGAGGAAAGGGGCGATACGTCGTGTATCTGGTTAGCCGAAAGGCGAAGCTCAGTCAGGTTACTAAGATAGGAAAGGGGGGAAATATCACTTATCTGATTGCCGCTAAGGCCGAGTTCAGTTAAGTTAGCGCAATAGCCCAGACCCGAAATATTGTTAATACCGCTATTTTCAACATACAGCGCGGTAAGTTTATCCAGTTCAGTAACCGTTATTTCCTCGCCTGCTGGCTTGTCAAGGGTATTCCTTACAGCTGATTCCAAGTTCTCGTCAGGGAACGTAATTGTTTCAGCTTCACTGAGTTTGGGTCTCGGTGGTAGCGTCTTGCTGGGCGTTGGTGGTGGTATAGGTGGTTTTGGTTCAGGCTGACAACCAACCACTAGTATCAAGGTAGATAAAATCAGTATGACTAACGCTAAGGGAAGCAGACGTTCGTTCATCCCCATGACTACTCACTCGTTAGCTGTGCAAATACTTAACCTAGAATAAAAAGGGCACCGACCACCGCGTCAACTAGCAATCTTCGATGCCCTAGTTACTCCCATCATCGACTACCCTAAGTTAAATATTTCTCTATGTCAGGTAGTAACGAATAAGTGCATTGTACTCCTATCTGAGCATATGTCAAGATTCAAAATAACCACCCGCCGCCATCCGCGTTTAAAC
>CAYFVI010000036.1:0-6143 GCA_964346525.1 uncultured Dehalococcoidaceae bacterium | reverse complement strand
TGAGCCAAAGACCCGCGGCCGGGCCCTCGGCTTTCACCTGGTTGGCGGCAGTCTGAGCTACTTCCTGGCGCCGCTCCTCGCCGCCGGCATCGCCGCGGTATGGAGCTGGCGTGGTTCTTTCATCGCCATGGCCATCCCCAGTATCGGCATCGGCATCATGCTCCATATAGCACTGGTAAGACGCATGGCAAACCGGAAAACCGGGGCACAGAACGCCAGCATCGTCTCGGACACTCCACCGACTCCTGGTTATATGCGCCGCCTGATAACCGTGATTGTATTGGGTTCCTTGACTATGGCAGTGGCCATGTCCATCGTGTCATTTGTCCCGCTTTTCCTGGTTGATACTTATAACACCAGCAAGGAAATGGCAGCGGCGTCTTTATCCATTGTGTATGCCATGGCTTTCTGGGCAGGGCCACTGGCCGGTTATCTCTCGGACCGCCTTGGTCACCTGACTATGATAATATCCACCTGTATTGTGGCCAGTATCGTGATTTACCTTCTGAACATAGTTTCCTACGGATTCGGCACAGTTGTTGTGCTGGTTTTAATCGGAACGGTCACCGCATTCAGCACCATCGTGGCGCAAGCGTACATTATTGAACAGACTCCGGCTAAAAATCGCTCCACAGCACTCGGCTTCTACTTCTTCGGCAGCATGGAAGGTACTGGAGTATTGACCCCGTTGCTGGGTTACTCAATCGACCATTTCGGTTTCCAGACGAGCTTCACTATAGGCAGCGCCGCCCTCGCGGCTACATTTGTCATCTGCTCTGCCGTCCTGTGGCTGAGCCGGAGGTAATCGACTTCGGGATTTTGGATGTGGATGAGGGTTTTTATCGCTTAAAAGGGAATATCATTCACGTCTTTTCGCCCTGTGGGGAGCGGCTATCCAGAAGCTAATGCAGGCTATGGTGTAAGCGACTATACAGATAATAAAGGCAAGTGAGTAGCTGTCAGTAACGTCAAATATATATCCCCCCAGCCATGGGCCAATAGCACCGCCCAATCCAAATCCCATAAATAGAATACCGTTCACCGTGCCGAAGTGTTTGCCATAGAATATATCAGCGGCCCCCGCAATAAGCGCCGGTGAAAACAGCCCCATCGGGAAGCCAAAACTTACTACGAATATATATAATGCCCAGGGATTTGACGCATCCTTCAGAGAGAGAAGGATAAGCAGAGATATTATCGATAACAGGCAGCATATGGTAAATATTTTCTCCCTGCCTATCCTGTCAGATAGAAACCCGGAGAGAGCCCCAAGCGCGGCCAGGATTCCAACCGCTCCCGCAATGGAAGCGGCAAAAAGACTGTCATACCCTAAATCCAGAAAGAAGACTACTTGATGGGCGACTATCAGATAGTTGGCTATTCCCATATACAGCATATAAGACAGGGCGATTAGCCAGAGACGGTGGTCCCTTAATATCTGCATCAGCGGTAGGTCCCCGTAATTACGGCTTAAAGCGACTGTTCCCCGGGGTTTCTCTCTGGCTGCTATGGATATCTCCTCCTTTGCAACGGATGGAATTTCCGGTTGCTTAGACGGGCCTCGGAAAAATAGCAGAACTAGGGGAACACAAATGCCGATGGCCGTGCCCGCCAGCAGGGCAAAGGCTAAACGCCAGTCAAACACCGATATCAGATACTCAGCATAGGTAACCATGGAAAAGCTCAGGGCACCGCCTGCTATCACAATACCAATTGCCGCACCTCTTCTCCGGGTAAACCATCTTGCCACAACCGGTATCATGATCGGTCCACCGGAGAATGTAGTACCTAGGGACAGAAGAATTCCAAATAGCAAGTAGAATTGCCACAGCTCATTCGCCAGCGCACAAGCCGCGGTGCTGATTCCTATTATCAGGATACCCAGGAACATCATTAGCTTTGGTCTCCAGCGGTCAACGAGGCTACCGGCTATCGGGGCAAGTATTCCGTAAAGCAGGACATTAATCGAGAACATAAGTGCTGTACTGCCGCGTGTCCACCCGTAATCATTTAAAATGGATGGGAAGAAGGCGCCGAAAGAGTGACGGACGCCATAAATGACGAACATGGAAATTGCCGCAATTGCCGCTACTGCCCAGCGATTATTAAGAATAAATTTGTTTGCCATCTCCCCCGTCGACACTTAAGAAGACAGGTTTGCCGTAAATCACCGAGCTCGGATTTATGAGCACCCAATCGTATTTTTGCTGTTTTTATTTTGGGCTAAATATTAACCTGTCCCCAGTAATTGTACCACTTTTCAAGCTGGAGCGAGCGTTAAAACCGCCGGCTGCTAGCTGCTGCCGTGATTGCTGATGGCATCTCCATTGCTATTTCTCCTGAAACCCGGGACTCATTTGATATAATGTGGACCTTTTTGTTATTATCTATTTCTATAGTTATTATGCCAAGTTTAACTCAGGAAGTGACATGTCTATTTTCTTAGGTATTGACACTGGTGGCACCTACACCGATGCTGTGCTTTTAGATGATGAACGTGGTATCATCAGCACGGCAAAGGCTCTCACTACGAGGCACGACCTTTCCATCGGAATTCAGAATGCGGTCCAGATGGCGCTGCCCCACCCATCCCCGGATATAAAATTAGTCTCGCTATCTTCGACATTGGCCACCAATGCCATCGTAGAAGGAAAGGGCAGTCCTGTCTGCCTGCTCCTTATTGGCTACGAACCTCAGCTAATAGAAGACATGGGATTCGAAAAACTAGTGGCCAGTAACCATATTGTTTTCATCCCGGGAGGCCATACTGTTGAGGGTGAGGAAAAGTGTCCACTGGACACCAAGGCAGCACGGCAGGCTATTTTAACCCAAGCACCGGACGTTGCCGCTTTCGCCATCTCCGGTTTTTTCGGCGTGTATAATCCAACGCATGAGCTGAGGATAATGAGATTGGTCACCCATCTGACCGATTTGCCGGTAACCTGTGGACATGAATTGACAACTCAGTTGGATGCTCCGCTCAGGGCGCTGACGGTCACCTTGAATGCACGGCTCATACCCCTGATGCAGCAATTAATACTTAAAGTTCGCCAATTTCTCACCGTTCAGGGCATCCGTGCTCCACTGATGGTAGTCAAGGGAGATGGGTCGCTGATGGATGCCGGTCTGGCACTGAAAAGGCCGGTGGAGGTTATCCTGTCAGGTCCGGCGGCCAGTGTTATCGGAGGGCTCTATCTCTGTAAAGTAAAAAATGCCGTAGTCGTTGACATAGGTGGTACCACCACTGATGTTGCCATGGTTCAGAACGGTTGCCCGGTGCTGAACCCAAAGGGAGCCCGGGTAAGCGGCTGGCAGACCATGGTTGAGACCATGGATATCCATACCACCGGTCTGGGAGGGGATAGCGAAGTCCATCTGGATGAGGCCGGAAATCTGGTTGTGGGTCCGCGTCGGGTGGTTCCCCTGAGCCTTTTGGCCGTGGATTACCCGGCGACCTCAGATGTGCTATGCGACCAACTGGAGAGGTGTGTGGGTGGAGATGCGGGACGCTTCGTTATGCGTGAGCGCCCACTGGGAGCTAACCAGAATAATCTCTCTTCAAGCCAGCGAAAGATATGGGAACTGCTCGAAAATGGGCCGGTATCTATCAAACATTTATTTAATGATAGGGAGATTCCAAGGTACTTTAGATATTCACTGGAAGACCTGATAGAGCAGGGGCTCGTCGCGGTGAGTGCCTTCACACCTACCGATGCGGTTCATGTGCTGGGACAATACCGCCACGGTTCTGTAAAGGCAGCGACATTGGGCGCTGAACTCTGGGCGGAGCAACTTGGCATCACCAAGGGGGAATTCTGCGAAAAGGTTGTAGAGCAGGTCATAAAAAAAGCAGGTAATGCCGTGATTCAAAGCGTACTGGCCGGGGAATACGGTGTCTCACCGGGCAACCGGGATAACGTAGGGCGTTTTCTGATTAATCGCGCACTGGGTGCTGAGGATAGCGGGAACTTCAAGGTGACATTATCATTACGGCGTTCCCTCATTGGTATCGGCGCGCCGGCGGCCACGTATCTGGCACCTCTGGCGGAGGGGTTAAATACGCAGCTCCACTTACCTGAACATGCTGAGGTAGCCAATGCCGTCGGAGCAGTAGCCGGTGGAGTGGTACAAAAGGTACGCATCCTCATCCGACAACCCTGGGGTGAAGATAGCGTCTATCGAGTATATCTGCCGTTCGGTGTGCGCGATTTTGAGGAGCTGGCTGATGCTGCCGACCACGCTCAAAAAACGGCCCGCAGATTAGCCCAGCGTCGTGCTCTGGAGGCCGGCGCTGGTAAGTTTAAGATATTTATTGAGCGGAACGACCAGATTGTACCCATTGCCAATGACTGTCTGTATCTTGGAACGGAAATCTTAGCCACGGCCATAGGGCGCCCTCAGCCGAAAGAGTGAAGACGGCAGAGACAAATCTGGCTCGTTAGCTGTAAAGACCCTTTAAGATTAACTCAGGCATTCAGTAACCTGGTGGTGGTAGTCGGATAGATTGTACAGCCGGAAAAGGCTAACGTTGTTACTGTTAGATGGTGGAGACGGAGGAGCCCCCTGTCTCTCCCTGAAACAATTCTCAGTTTTGCGTAAATGAAATATGTCAGCCTTTGCTATCGCGATAAGTTTGTCTTAACTGCTTCACAGAACTCGGTAGTGGAAGCCGTCCCTCCTTGGTCACGGGTGAGGTGCCTTCCTTCCTTATAAACCTGATATACTGCTTCTTCTAGCTGCTGCGCCTCTTTCTCAAATTCGAGGTATGCCAGCATCAGACTAGCGGATAACAGCGTTGCTGTGGGATTCATAATATTCATTCCAATATACTTTGGAGCAGTACCATGAACTGGACCGAAGTATGCATATTCTTTTCCAATAATGGCTCCGGGAGCTATACCCAAACCACCAACAAGTGCCCCCGCAACATCGCCGAGAATATCACCATGCTGATTACACATTACTAACACATCAAACTGCTGTGGATTTTTCACCAGTTGCTGCCCGCAGTTGTCGATAAGGAGTTGGTCGAAAGTGAGTTCTGGATATTGGCTCACCGTCTCTTCAGCTATACGACGGAATAGCTCATCAGCCTGGATTAATACGTTGTATTTGCTGGATACGGTTACCTTCCCTTTGCCACCTTTGTTTTTTCTCTTCAAAGCCCATTGACATGCTATTTCGCACAAATCTCTGGTTATTTCCTCAGTTGTAGTTTTAACCGCAAATTTACCCTTGGCCGTAGTATCCAGTGCTGTGCCGAGCATGCTATTTGTTAGATTCATAGGAGCCAGTTGGGAGATATCTCCTTCCCATCCCGGATACAAGCCTTCAATATTCTCGCGAACAATGATGAAATCAATACCCTCGGGATTTTTCAGTGGAGTAATTAATCCGGGCCTATATTTCGTAGGTCTTATATTAGCAAAGCACCTCTTACCCCATCTCAAATATCCATGAACACCGGCAATACTGGTGGTTGATCCGAAGAGGGTGCAGTCGGCTTCATCTATCGTTTGCTTAGCTGCTAGTGGAAAAAGTTTGCCATATTTGTCCATTGATTCATCACCGGTCTCGGTATCAAGAAACTCGATGTCCAGGTTCATTCCCTCTAAGATTTCTACCGTTGGCAATACCACCTCCGGGCAGACACCATCACCTTTTACCACACAGACTTTCTTAGGCATATTTCACATCCTTATATTACTTTTTCGTTATGCAAGGCCCGACGGCAAGAGCGACAATGGAAGCGATACTCTAACGCCAACCGCTACATTATTCACTATCTGATTGATTCTCACATCAGCAGCAATACTGATAAGCATGGTAGCATCGATAAAATCGATTTCAAGTTTCTCTGAAATCAGCTCGGCCATTTTGTTCAGGGCGATTTTATAGGCTTCCTCGATAGTCTGGCCGTGGCCAACGGTCATCAGCTCTTTGGCTGTGGCAACCATCGGATGGGTCAATTTCATGTCATCAATTACATTGCAGCGCAAGGTTATGGAGCCTTCTGACTCTATTGCGGAGAAGCAGCTTTCGCCGTCACCCATGGCAGCATGAATATCCCCGCAGGCGAGCAATGCCCCCTCGACGAAGACGGGAAGGTAAACACTGGCCCCCTCGGTTATATCAGTGATGTC
>CAYFVI010000035.1:0-6239 GCA_964346525.1 uncultured Dehalococcoidaceae bacterium | reverse complement strand
CCCCGATGATTACGGTAAGCGGACTGCGCAATTCATGAGAAACAAGGCTGATGAACTCGTCTTTGAGCTCTTCTACTCTCTTGCGCTCAGTGATATCTTTGACGGTGGCAAAGTAACTAAGCATTTTGCCCTGCGCGTCCTTCAGTCGGGAATAGCTAAGGATTACTGGAAAGCGCTTCCCATTTTTCCTTATGAAGCTTAGCTCCAAGTTGCCTGGTTCGCCGGTCAAGCATTTCCGATATAGCCTCTGTATCCTCTTGCAGTCCTCCAGTGGCCAATAGGGATGGGGAATGCCAACTCCCACGAGTTCCTCTCTGGAAAAGCCGGTCATGTAGCAGAAGGCAGGATTGACATCAATGTGTACTCCTTTACTGTCTAGCACAAACAGGCCGTCTTGCATGGAAGTAATCAAGCCCTGGGAAAATTCCTTCTCTCTGCGTAAAGCTTCTTCCATATGCTTGCGTTCGGTGATGTCGAATGTGGTGGCGGTGAAATAAATGACTTTTCCGGCATCATCTTTTACTGCATGGCCAGTCATCAAGGTAGGAAAAGAGGTCCCATCCTTTCTTCTATGCCACACCTCTTCGGAAACGAAGCTCCCCGCGTGCGCGGCGCGGTTCTTCAGCCCCTCTACTACTTTGCATTGCTCTTTATCATAGAGGACAGAAAAGTGTCTGCCAATTAGTTCTCCGGATGTATACTGGTGCATACGGGCATAGGACTCATTGGTGTACACGAATTCACCTTCCGGATTGGTTATTGCCAGCCCATAGATTGCGGTATCGGCTATCGTCTTGAATTTATCCAGTTCTTCCATCTGTCTCGCCTGCGCTTTTAAAGGTTCCCGTTTCTAAAGTTGCCCGGTACGTTCCTATGGTATTGACACTTTCCTTCCCTTTTATTGCCAGCACTGCCATTCCGCCAAACGCCCGTATTCTAGCTCAGACCAATGAGTGAGTCAACTCTTGTGCTGGCAGGGAAAATTGACATTTTCTAGGTTTAGAGCTACTATTCCACCGGAAAGACAGCGGTAATAGGTACGGGGGATTCCTTGAAGAGATTTACTATCCTGGTCGTCGATGACGAAGAACGGATTCTGCGCTTTCTGAGATCACAGTTAAAGGCCTCGGGTTATCACGTGCTCACCGCCAGCAATGGCGTTGATGCGCTGGAGCAGGTTCAGGCTCAAGACCCAGACCTGGTCGTGCTTGACCTGTTGATGCCCCAGATTGATGGCTTTCAGGTGCTCAAAGAGCTGCGCTCTTTTTCCATGGTGCCGGTCATCATTCTCACCTGCAAGGACGGCGATATGGACAAGATCAAGGGACTCAACCTGGGTGCCGATGACTACTTGGTGAAACCGTTCAATCCTGATGAACTGGTAGCTCGGATTGTCGCGGTCAGGCGCCGCTTGGATCCCATCAGAGCGCGCAAGGCATTGCAACCAATGTCTTTAGGTGGTATCACCATCGATTTCGCGAAGCGCACAGTTACCGTTAAAGGTCAGGAGAAGTATTTGCGCCGCATAGAATGGCTCCTGCTCAGACAGCTTGCCCTTAACACCGGCCGTCTCATGACTTATGAGGAACTCCTTACCTCGGTATGGGGACCGGAATATGGCAGTGGCATTGAGCGCCTCAGAACATGGGTCGGACGGTTAAGACGCAAGCTGGAAAGTGACCCCAGTGCCTCCAAGTTAATCCGTACCGTATCCAAGACAGGCTATATTATAGACAGCCCTACGTCTGAACAACACTAACTTTTACGAGAGGGGGTTAGCTTTTTCTATTCCTGAGTCATTACAAATCACGCAAACAACGAGTTTAGGTCACACTTGCCTGTTTTGTTAATAGTTAATGGAGATATTATCTACAAAAAACAAACAGCAGGATGTTTGTTTAAAGCTGTTAAATTTATAACAAAAAGGAGAGAAGGCGCATGAAGCAATCAGGTGGATTTTTCGGTGGCTTCTGGTTTGCTGGCTGGCTGTTCACCATTGGCTACGCCAACCTAGTATGGTGGAAAATAATACTAGGCATCGTGGTCTGGCCGTTCTATCTGGGCGATGCCGTTCTGGCCGGATAAAATTTGGTGAGGGTTAGGGAGTAAGGTAGTAGTGTTAGATTAAATAGGTATTTATCGAGAGGTTGTCACTCTGATTCTACAAATACTGAAGAATAAGTATTTCTTCGATTGCGGTCTGACTTAACCGAAGCTAGCCCTTATAGGCTCTTGGTCGGCGGTTCGAATCCATCCACTGCCACTTCTTTTTAGCTTCTGGTAGTTTGGAATGTGGTCTATCGACGTAGTAAGACAGTCGCTGCTACTGCTAAACTAGACCGGCCACTTTCTCAGCTGGAACTGCTTCATTTAGAAATAATATTCCAGGGGTAGGCGTAATCATAGAGTTAAGCCCAGGAATAGGCATAACTACGGATACCGGGCCTCTTTGGATTGCCATATAAAGAGTGAGGACAGCAATCACCGGCAGAACGACTATAAGGAAAGTATGCCCTAAATATTTTCTTGCTATGGGATAAAAATGTTGGCAAGACAGTGGATTTTGAGCATGAGCCGCGGAGGACTCGAACCTCCAACCGGCTGATTAAGAGTCAGCTGCTCTGCCAGTTGAGCTAGCGGCCCATACGTTTAACGGACAAGCCTTATTCTAACATTCGGTTAGCTTCAGAGGCAAGCGAGCCTCTAAAAGTGCTAAGGAAAAGCAAGTATTTTACCTTTCCCAGGTCTTTATCTCCTCATACTGCACGCGCGACTTGATTTCCCACCCGCCATCTTTCCAGGTCTCATTCATCTCGGCCCTGCCATCGGCCAACTCCTGGCTGTTGCTGTATGCCTGATATTCGGGCAGGTTTTCAAATTCGTAGATGGCAAGATAGGTCGGGAACTCGCCGGTTTTGTTCAATATTTTATAGCGGGTTACCTTCTTCATCCCTTTGAACTTGAACAGCAGCGGGATATGCACCTCGCTGTACCATTTGTTGAATTTCTCTTCGACCTCCGGTTGGCATTCGGTGGAGACCATGTTGATTATTTTGGCCATAACTATATCCTCCTGACATTCATTATTTATATAACATTAATGTTGGAAAAAAATCTGTTGGCGATGAAACCGGCAATCGGCGGGAAAAAGAAGACGCAGGCAAGCCGGATGAGGGTGAATTTCCAGCCCAGCAAGCCTATTTCCATTGGCATTCTGCTGATGGCCAGTAGCGACCATGAGGTCAGAAGTGCCACCATCGTGCCTATTCCGGCTCCGGTGCGTAACAGCCCGGCGACTATGGGCATACTGACGAAAGGACCACCGGGCATAATACCTCCGAGGGCGGAGCCAATCAGAATGCCACGGAAACCAGATTCTGCGCCGACCCATCGAGATATTATTTCATGAGGGACTAGGACCTGCACCATGCCCGCTACGATAAAGGCCAGAATGAGAAGGGGAGTAATCTGGAGCAGCAGGCTACCGGCTGATTTCAGGCCCACAATGTATTCCCCGCTCCCTCGCTGATAGCCGATATAGAGAAGGGCGACGGCAATCACCCCCATGATAATCGTCGGGATAAGCATTGGCGGGAGCCTCCTTTTTTTATTTACATGGCTGCGTCTATTCACGGCAAATACTCCAAGGTGACGTGAAATGGTAACCAAAAGTATAGCCAGAAAGAGAATAACTTGGCAAACGGCGAGGAGCTAGCCCGTGTCCTGTCTTCCTGGGAACTGTCGATTGAGCTTGTCCTTGAGGGCCTTGATTTCCTGCTGCTTCTGAAACTCCTCTTCGCTCAGGGGTTCGCAGGAGGTGAGTTTATCGTTTTCCAGCGTAATGGTGAAGAGGGCGCGGCATTTCCAGCATTTGTACGGGCCCTCATAGCTGGACTCAACCAGCGACAGGCTGCCCTCGGTCTGGCAGGCGGGACATTTGATTTTGACCAACATATCTCTATCTTACACCTTTTTGCCAGTATGGTTAAGTCTTTCCCAGTAGCAGACAGATATTTCGGGAAAAAAATTTTATCGGGAACCGGTGGCCCTGTTCGGGGAAGGATTGAATCACTTCCAGCCCTACCTCTTTGGCCAGCTTTTCCAGTTCAAAATAAGTGAATAGATAGTAATAGCGATAAAGCGTCCTCTCTTTTGTCCGCCATGGAACCGAAATCTCCCTGCCTTTGAACCAGAACCTTGGCTGCCAGCGATTCCAGACAGTTATAAAGGCCTGGCCGCCGGGCTTCAGCACTCTTTGGAGTTCCCGCAGCGCGGCCAGTCTATCGGTTTTGCCTTTGACATGGTGATACGTAGCCACCGAGATAGCATAATCAAAAGCGTTATCGCGGTACGGCAGTGAACAGACGTTGGCAAGAGCTAGCTCTACCCTGAATTCGTATTTTTGGGCGTATTTCCGGGCAAAAACGAGCATCTCTGGGGATAAGTCCACGCCGTGCAGTTCAAAATCAGACTTGAAGGGCAGGAAGTCGGGGCCGTGGGCACAGCCCAGGTTGAGTAGCTTTCCTCCCCGCCACCTCGCCGCCAGAGAATCCAGTTCGCGTCTGAAGATGGACCGGTGCCGGAAGTTATACCAGCCCGGCGCAATCTGGTCGAATACATCCTTAATTGTTGCCATCGGTGCAATCTGATAAACTGAAATCGATACTATATTATAACAGGGCAAAGATGAAAAAACTCGCCAGGACGATATCCGGAGTGACGCCGGTGGCGGCGATGACCCGGCCCATGAAGTGCCCGGGACAGTGCCTTTACTGCCCGACCTTCGCCGATACACCGCGCAGCTATACGCCGGAATCGCCGGCCGTATTCCGGGCCAGAAAGTGCGATTACGAGCCCCGTCAACAGGTGGCGATGAGGCTGCGGGTGCTGCAAGAAATGGGCCACCCCACGGATAAAGTGGAGCTGATAATCATGGGCGGTACTTTTCTGGCGCAGCCACTGGACTACCAGTATGAGTTCATCAAGGGGTGCTACGATGCGATGAATGAGCGAGAGTCGGCGACGCTGGAGGAGGCGAAGCGCCGGAATGAGACTGCCGAGCACCGCTGCACCGGACTGTGTATCGAGACCAGGCCCGACTGGTGCTTTCAGGAAGAGATAGAGCGCATGCTCGAGTTCGGCACCACGCGTGTCGAGCTCGGAGTGCAGACACTGAGCGACGATATTTACCGTCTGGTGCGAAGGGGACACCTGGTGGAGGATGTAATCCGTGCCACCGCCCTTCTCAAGGACCACGGTTTCAAGGTTTACTATCACTGGATGCCCGGGCTGCCCGGCTCAAGCCCCGAGGAAGACCTCGCGTTATCCCAGAAGCTGTTCGAGGATGCCAGCTTCCGGCCGGACGGGCTGAAGCTGTACCCGACCATGGTCGTGGAGGGGACCGAACTGGAAAAATGGTATCAAGAAGGGCGCTTCATTCCGTACGATTTCGATACCATGGTCAATCTGCTGGTGGATGTAAAGGCGATGGTGCCCCGGTATGCCCGGATTTCCCGGGTGCTGCGCGACATACCGCCGCAATTCATCACCGGTGGCCCCAGGGATTCCCTGCGCGGTCTGATCAAAGAACGACTGCAGGAGAAAGGACTGGAATGCAAGTGTATACGCTGCCGTGAATACGGGCACCGGGCGCGGGATGGTTGGGAGATAGTGGAACCTCACTTGGTGCAGATGGACTATGAGGCGTCCGGTGGCCGGGAGATTTTCATTTCTTTTGAGGATGAAAGGGAAACGCTTTTCGGGCTGCTGCGGCTGCGGGTTCAGGACAGACCGGTGCCGGCTCTGGGGCAGGAACGGGAGGGGAATCTGGCCATAATCCGGGAATTACATACCTTTGGTCCCGAGGTGCCGCTGGCTGGGAAGCGACCGGATGCGGCGCAGCATAAAGGCATCGGCCGGGCGCTGCTGCAAGAGGCGGAACGAATTGCTGCGAAGGAGTTTCAAGCCCGGAAGATACTGGTGCTAAGCGGGGTTGGCGCCCGCGAGTATTACCGCACCGAGTCCGGCTACCGCTCGCTGGGCGAGTACATGGTCAAAGAGCTGAAGACTGAAGCCTAACGTCAGCAACGGCTGCTTTTATTTTCTTTCACCTGTGCCTACTTCGCTGGCGTTGTTCGGACTCGTATTTAGAGATGTTTCCGGTTTCAGATTTGATATCGGCTCCGGCACATTTTTTTTCAGCTGCTCCTGAATCCTTTCCTGAACCTGTTCGACTGACT
>CAYFVI010000034.1:0-9124 GCA_964346525.1 uncultured Dehalococcoidaceae bacterium | reverse complement strand
TCCGCCGCCAAGTTCAGCGGAGGCAAGAAAATAAGCAAGACCAGACTGATAGAGGCCATGGTAAGGGCTTTCCGCCAGAGCCGGTTGGATGTCCGCGGTGTCAGGAACAACGAGGAACTTTATAAAAGAGTAATTGCGCAATTGCGCAAATAACTGTTCCTATATTGACCTGATGTCTTCCAGGTTAATTCTGCAAGCCCAAGTCCGCGCTGAAATATCCCTCAGAGCGCACAGAATCAAAAATAAAGCCGTTCCGCCCGCCTATTGAGGCATTTCCCTGTCGGGCTTGCTTTTCTTCGTTCTGGACAGTGCCGCACCTATCGCTTCCCTCACGGTACCGACCGGAATAAGCTCGATGTCTTTCGTCGCGCGGCTGGCGGCTGAACTAACTTTTGGCACCAGGCAGCGCCTGAAGCCCAGTCTGGCAGCCTCGCTGACACGCCGGTCAAGCTGGGAGGCGGAACGTAGTTCCCCACTCAACCCGACTTCACCGATGGCCACCATCCCGGGGTCGACAATGCCATCGCGGAAACTGGAGGTGATGGCCAGCGCGATGCCCAGGTCAGCGGCCGGCTCGCTGATTTTGAGGCCGCCGGTCACGTTCACCATGATATCCTGATTGCCCAGGCGCAGACCGAGTCGCTGGGTCAGCACCGCTGTGACCAGCAGCAGGCGGTTGAAATCAACACCGTTGGCGGTGCGACGGGGATAGCCGAAGCTGGTATAAGTGGTAAGCGCCTGAATCTCAACCAGCAGCGGGCGGCTGCCCTCGATGGTGGAGACCACCACCGAACCGATGGCCTCGGAGGGACGCTGGGAAATGAACGCCTTTGAGGGATTATCCACCTCAATCAAGCCCCGCTCCTGCATTTCAAAGACACCGACTTCATTGGTGGAGCCGAAGCGGTTTTTCACACCGCGCAGCAGGCGGTATGCGCTGTAAGGGTCGCCTTCAAAATAGAGCACCACGTCCACGATATGCTCCAGGATGCGCGGCCCGGCGATGGTGCCGTCTTTGGTAACGTGCCCTGCGATGAATACCGGAACCGAGTTAAGCTTGGCCCAGTGCATCAGCCGCAGGGTGCACTCACGGACCTGAGTTACGCTGCCCGGCGTGTTGCCCAGCTCCGGCAGGTGTATGGTCTGTATGGAATCGATAACCACCAGACCGGGAGATAGCTGGTCGATCTGTTCCAGAATTACCCCGAAATCGGTCTCGGCCAGAAGGAAAAGCCTGTCTCCGGTGATACCCAGCCTTTCCGCCCTGAGCTTTATCTGGTGCTTTGTTTCCTCGCCGGAGACATAAGCCACCGTCCCTTTACCCTCCGCCATGGCGGCCGAAGCCTGCAGCAGCAGCGTTGACTTGCCGATTCCGGGGTCGCCGCTGATGAGCACCAACGAGCCAGGAACCAGCCCGCCGCCCAGCACCCGATTGAACTCAGAGATAGGCAGGGGGAAACGATTGGCGGACTCGGCAGAGACCTGAGACAGTGGCTGCGGAGGGCCGGTTTGAGAAAGAGAGCGCGGCACACTTGACGCGACGGCAACGGTTACCTCAGCAAAGCTGTTCCATTCCTGGCAATCAGGACAGCGTCCCAGCCACTTCAGGCTTTCTTTGCCGCACTGCTGGCAGAAGAAAACGGTGCGCCGGTCCGACTTGCTCACAGAATGAATTTACTCGATTTATGATAATTAAGCAAGGGGTAAAAAGGGGCGTATTAGGAACCGAATATGCGGAAGAAAATGGGCGCTTCGCCAACGAACCCGGTGATGTAAACGCCGGTAAGTATAGCGGTGGTAATCACGCCGGCCACGCACGGCCCCATGGCAAAGGGCAGAATCATGGCTTTTTTATTCACCGCGGCGGCGCATTTCTGGGCCACTTTGGCTGTTGTCGGCACACAGGAAACCGCGGCTATGCCCACCAGTGGATTGAACGGCTCTTTGGTTATTTTGCTGTATATCATGCCCCCGGCAATGCCGCCCAGACCGGAGAGCGTGAGGGCGATGATTCCCAGGACGAGCAGAATCAGCACTTTGGGGTTCAGGATAATATCAACGCCGAGCAGAGCC
The DNA here is from genome assembly GCA_964346525.1 of uncultured Dehalococcoidaceae bacterium. Classification (GTDB taxonomy): domain Bacteria; phylum Chloroflexota; class Dehalococcoidia; order Dehalococcoidales; family RBG-16-60-22; genus E44-bin89. Next base: position 7,051 of record CAYFVI010000034.1, on the reverse strand, counting down.
CCCAGAGTGAAGCCGAGGAAGAAAGTGGCACCGTACAGCAGCGGTCCGGAAAGGAACTCGATAAACCGCAAAACGCCGGCCTCCTTGATGGCCAGGCCGACAAAAAAGGAGGCGAAGAGCGGGGCGGCCACCGGAAAGAGGAGGCAGAGGAAAGCGCTGGTAATCACGGCGAAGGCGAATTTCGAACCCGGGGAAACCCGCGGTATGGTGCGCCAGTCCATCTCCACTGCCCGCAGCCTCCTCGGGATAATTCTAACCAAGAAGGGGTATCCGGCATAGCAGACGCCGAGATAAACATAGGCCACCACCGTAATCGGGACGAAGAGGTCACGGGCCAGCATGATTGAGCCGTAGAGAACCATCGGGCCATCGGCGCCGCCTACAAGCGCGATTGCCGCCGCCTCGTTGGGCAGAAGCCCCATTGCCATGGCGATGGGCAGGGTCAGTATCGTGCCCAGCTCGGCACACACGGCGAGAAAGAGGCTCATAAATGGCTTGGCCAGCAGTATATCAATATCGGTAATGGCACCGATGCCCATGAAAACAAGACAGGCAATCAAGCCATTGCTGAAGGTAAAGGTGTAAATCGGCTGCAGGAAATCAATCTGCAGGAAGTACATGAGCTCTTCCACATTTCCGGCCAGAGGATTGATGAACAGATTTCCCATCTGTCCGGCCTCGAACATCATAAGGCCGCCATTCACCGCGAGCATGCCGATGCCCATGGGGAGCATGATAAGGGGTTCCAGAATCTTCTTGTAAGAAAGATAGACAAAGAGGAAGCCGAGAGCAATCAGTAGCAATCTGCCGCCGGCAATCGCCGGCTCATTCAGGATAAAGGTGTAAATGCCCTGGAACAACTGCAGAATCAGCATCGGTATTAACTTCTTTTAACCTTCCTGCTTATCGGCACCGGCAGCGGCCCGTTTTCCTCCTCTCTGAACAACGAACGCAATGCCTTTGATGATGGCGGCAACGCAGAGCGCAATGACCATCATAATGCCATAGGCGATGAAAGCAAAGACCAATGAGTTGAGAACCATGCAATCTTACTCGTATTCAATAATAGCGATTGTGTCGCCGGGTTTAACTGTCTGGTCAGAAGCAATCGCCACCTTGGCTATGGTGCCAGCCACCGGAGCCAGAATGGGATTTTCCATCTTCATTGACTCCAGTACGCAGATGGTATCCCCTTCATCCACCGCATCTCCCGCCTTAACGTTAACGCTGATTATTTTACCGGTGATGGGAACCTGTACGTTTTCCTGTGCCATTTTAAGTTCCTTTCTTGATTGGCAAAATAAAAAGGGCGGATGGTTATCTTGGCTTTCGTCCACCGCCCTTGTCATAGCTGAAAACTGGTGTCTGGTTCTGACACATTAATTTTCCTCTCCCATTAAGGCACCAACCGTGGTGGTGGGGTGAACCACAATCTGGTCCCCTTCCAGGTCAACGATGACGGTGTCGCCCGACTGGAAGTTACCGCGCAAAAGTTCCTCTGACAGCTTGTCCTCAACCATGTCCTGAATCACCCGCCGCAGCGGCCGGGCGCCGTATATCTCGTCATAGCCCTTTTCACCGAGGAAGTCCTTGGCGACATCGGTTACTTCCAGTGTGATGCCTTTCTCCTGCAGCTGCTGGGTTACCGAGCTCAGCAGCAGGTCGACAATCTGGCGTATCTGCTCCTTGGTCAGAGAGTGGAAAACCACCACCCCGTCAACCCGGTTGAGAAATTCGGGACGGAAGGTTTTCTTCATCTCATTGAGCAGGTTATCTTTCATTTTCTCATAGGCCTGTTCACGTGTCCTGACCTTGTCCGTGCCGGCGGTGAAACCGAGCACTGTTCCCTTCCGTATCATCTCGGCGCCGACGTTGCTGGTCATGACGATGATGCTGTTGCGGAAATCAACCCGTCTACCTTTAGCATCAGTCAGATGGCCATCATCGAAAATCTGGAGCAGCAGATTGAAGACATCCGGATGCGCCTTTTCAATCTCATCCAGAAGGATGCAGCAGTACGACTTGCGCCTGACGGCCTCGGTCAACTGCCCGCCTTCTTCATAGCCAACGTAGCCAGGGGGGGCACCAACCAGACGGGAGACGGCGAACTTTTCCATGAATTCGGACATATCCAGGCGAATCAGCGTTTCCTCGCTGCCGAACATGAATTCGGCCAGTGCGCGAACCAGTTCCGTCTTGCCCACGCCGGTCGGCCCGAGAAAGATAAAATTACCTATCGGCCGGCGCGGGTCTTTCAGGCCTGCCCGGGCCCGCCGGATGGCTTTGGCAATGGTATTGATGGCTTCATCCTGCCCGATGATGCGACGGTGTATCACTTCTTCCATGTTCAGCAGGCGGCTGGTCTCATCGCCCGCGAGCTGTACCACCGGTATGCCAGTCCACATGCCGACCACTTCCGCGATGTTTTCCGCGTTAACCAGCGGTTTATCATCTCCTTTTTCCGCCTCCCACTCCTCACTTAGCTTGCGTATTTTCTCTTCAATCTGAAGTTCCTGCTCCCTGAGTTCGGCGGCACGGTCATATTCCTGGGCCGCCAGCGCGGTATCCTTATCTTTGCGCTTTATCTCGACCAGTTGCTTGGCCTCCCGGAGTGAGATGGGCATGGTATGGAACTTGATCCGTACCCGGGACGATGCTTCATCAACGAGGTCGATGGCCTTATCGGGCAGGAAGCGGTCGGGTATGTATCTGGCGGCAAGCGTGGCCGCAGAATGCAGAGCCTCATCACCAATCGTTAAATGATGGTGCTCCTCGTAACGCTCTTTAATGCCACGCAGAATTTCAAGCGTCTCCTCAACCGAGGGCTCCTCCACCAGAACCGGCTGAAAGCGGCGTTCCAGGGCAGCATCGCGCTCCACGTATTTCCGGTAATCATCCAGAGTGGTGGCTCCAATGCACTGCAGTTCACCGCGTGACAGCGATGGTTTGAGGATATTGGCCGCGTCCACCGCTCCCTCAGCGGCACCGGCGCCCACCATGGTGTGAAATTCGTCAATGAAAAGCACGCAGTTACCGGCGGTTTTTATTTCCTCGATAACCTTCTTGACCCGCTCCTCGAACTCGCCACGGTACTTGGTACCGGCCACGAGCGACCCCATATCCAGAGCAACGAGACGCTTGTCCTCTAAAGTTTCGGGAACATCGCCGGCAACGATGCGATGCGCCAAACCTTCCACAATGGCGGTCTTGCCGACGCCCGGCTCACCGATGAGCGCCGGGTTGTTCTTGGTGCGGCGGCTGAGAATCTGAATAACCCGCTCGATTTCTTTTATTCGACCGATGACCGGGTCGAGCTTGCCGGCACGGGCGGCAGCCGTCAGGTCAACGCCGAGCTGGTCTAACGCCGGGGTTCGGCTTGCCCCCCGGCCGACCCTGGAACGGGGTATCCCTTGGCTGAGAACCTGTGCTGTTTCGGCACGAGCTTTCTCCAGGGTAATCCCGAGGCTTTCCAGCACACCGGCGGCAACTCCCTCTCCTTCACGCAGCAAGCCCAGAAGGAGGTGTTCCGTACCGATGTAGTTATGGCCGAGCTGCCGTGCCTCGTCTATAGCCAGCTCAATAACACGCTTGGCACGGGGAGTAAGACCGGTCTCGCCGGTGCTCGGCCTTTCGCCACGACCGGAGATAAATTCCACCGCTGACCGTATTTTATTCAGGCTGACACCCAGATTGGTCAGTACTTTGGCCGCGACCCCTTCCTCCTCTCGAGCCAGGCCAAGCAGGATGTGCTCGGTGCCGATGTAACTGTGGTTCATCTGACGGGCTTCTTCTTGGGCGATGGTCAGCACCCGCCTCGCTCGCTCGGAGAATTTTTCAAACCGACTGGACATTTCTCTCCTTGGCTATACTTCCCACCATCATTTACAACTATAGTGTAAATCACTAACGAGCGATGGTCAAGAAGCCCCCTGGCAATGGCATATTTTCCACAAGGGGTCGCCCCCTCAGTATCGTCTGCGCTGGGGCGTTTCACTTCCGTGTTCGGGATGGGAACGGGTGGTTCCACCCCGCTCGAACCACCAGGAGGCTCGCTTCTACGCAAACAGTTACGTGCTACTGAGTACCAGAAGTAATAATAGCATAAGAGGACAAGAAATGCAATCTGAAAGCAAAATTGAGTGACAGTACACTCCCGGTAATCAGGAGAAAAGGCTGAACCGCTACTTTGGTAAGGGGTTAAACGGGCTTCCGAATGAAATTGTAGTGATGAGCGGATGAAATCTTAACCATCTCTTGACAAGCACGATGACAAGTGATAGCGTAAGAGGAGTAATCACCCCCAATGCCGGCCACTTATGGTGCTGTCGTAGAGCGATACGTGAAAATCCGAGTCCAATTGTAGCTTTTTGATATTTTTAAACTGAGGGGGACACCGTGAACATGGAATTAGTTCATATCGGATTCGGTAACATACTGGTGATGAACCGGGTCATCGCCATGGCAGCACCGAACTCAGCACCGACCAAACGAACCGTGCAGGAGGCGAAAACCCGGGGCCAGCTTATTGATATGACCAATGGCCGAAGAACCAAGGTGGTTATTTTTATTGATAGCGGCCATGTTCTTCTGGCAGCGCTTGCTCCGGAGACAATCGCCGGCAGGCTCCAGACAAGTCGTACCAGTTCGGGAATGAAGCTGGAGCAGAGCGACGAAAGAGATGAGTCGTAGACGAGGCTCTCCACTTAGTTTACCGAAAAAACCGCTGCTCATCATTCTCTCCGGACCTTCAGGAGTGGGGAAAGATGCCCTGCTCAATCGTATGAAGGAGCTCAAATATCCCCTGGAGTACATCACGACGGTAACCACACGCTCACGGCGCGCCGGGGAACGCGAGCACATCGATTATCACTTCATCACCCCGCAAAAGTTTCAGGACATGATCAAACAGGAAGAACTGCTGGAACACGCCAATGTCTACGGTAACTGGTACGGCGTGCCCAAACAACCGATAAAGCAAGCGCTTAATCGCGACCGGGATACAATAGTCAAAGTGGACATACAGGGCGCAGCCGCCATTAAAAAGATAGTGCCTCAGGCGGTGTTCATTTTCCTCATGCCGCCATCGATGGAAGAACTGGGGAACAGATTGAAAAAGCGGCATACTGAATCATCATTTGACCTTAACTTGCGCATGCAGACCGCAACCGAAGAAATAAAGCAATTATCGTTATTTGATTACGTGATCTACAGCCAGCAGGACGAGATAGACGGCGCCGTCATGGATATCGTCGCTATCATAACTGCGGAAAAATGTCGGGTAGCTCCCCGTGAGATAAATCTGGAGTAAACTCAGGACTCTTCTAGCGAATCATCCTCTGGTTCCGGTTCGGGCGGTTCCGGCTCCTCGGCCGGCTCCGGTTCAGGAGGTTTCGGCTGGGTCTTCCTCTGCCACCACGATTTCAAACGGGAGATTATCTGCTCTTCGTAGCCCTGCGTGCTCGGCTGGTAATATCTTCTGCCCTGAAGGTGGTCCGGCAGGTTCTGCTGCTCCACAAAATGGTCGGGATAGTCGTGAGCGTACTTATAATCCTTGCCATATCCCATCTCCTGCATGAGCGGTGTCACCGGGTTGCGCAGGTGGAGGGGAACCGATTCGCTGGGGCCCTCAGTAACTTCCTTCCGGGCGCGGGAGTAGGCTTCATACAGTGAATTGCTCTTCGGCGCAGTAGCCAGGTAAACGGCGGCCTCGGCCAGCGCCAGGTTGCCCTCTGGCATGCCGATGAAGTGAACCGCCTGCTGCGCCGCCATGGCGATTACCAGGGCCTGCGGGTCGGCCATGCCAACGTCTTCCGAGGCAAAACGAACCAGACGGCGGGCAATGTACAGGGGGTCTTCACCGGCCTCCAGCATTCTGGCCAGCCAGTACAGAGAGGCATCCGGGTCAGAACCGCGCATTGCCTTGTGCAGAGCGGAGATAAAGTCGTAGTGCTGGTCGCCGCTTTTATCATACGGCAGCACGCGGCGCTGGAGCGCGTCCTCAATGGTGGCCAGGGTAATATAACGTTTTCCCTCTTCATCGGGAGGTGTGCTCAGCGCGGCCATTTCCAGGGCATTGAGCGCGATACGAGCGTCATGATTGGACAGCGTGGTCAGATGACCGAGCGCCTCGGGTGCGACCTCCACATTGAGATACCCCAGGCCGCGAAGGGTGTCTTTGAGAGCTCTGGTGAGAATGACCTGTATCTGTTCATCGGTTAGGGGTTTGAGGGGCATGACGCGGCTTCGGGAGAGAAGAGGGGAGGTGACCTCAAAGGAGGGGTTTTCCGTAGTGGCACCGATGAGCGTTATGGTGCCGTCTTCAACATAAGGCAGCACGGCATCCTGCTGCGTTTTGTTGAAGCGGTGAATCTCGTCGATGAAGAGGATGGTTTTCTGTAAATTCATCTGACGGCGGCCCTTGGCCTCCTCGATAATGCGGCGCAGGTCGTTTACGCTGGCGCTGACGGCGCTGATGGGGCTGAAATTGGTGCCGGTCATATTGGCAATGATGTAGGCTAGCGTGGTCTTGCCGCTGCCCGGCGGGCCCCAGAGTATAATCGACGGAATCTTGCCGCTTTCAATAGCCTTTCTCAGCACGCGGCCCGGGCCGATGATATGCTCCTGCCCAACGAATGTGTTGAGGCTGTTCGGTCGCATGCGGGTGGCCAGCGGCGCCTCCTGGGACTGAATGTCCTCCGCCTGTTGCTCAAACATATCCATGCTCATAATGCACCTTCTTTAGGTTAACATAAATTGTCAACCTTATCAAGGCTTTGGGTCTACCTCGCTCTCTTTGCCCCTCCTTTTCCCCACCCCATTGGGTGGAAGGTAGAGGGGTTTCGCCCCTATAAAACTCCCCATTTTTATTCCGCCCTTTTTACCCCCCCTATTATCTTCCCTGCCAGGCCGGCATGGTGTCCATGTATTCTCTGGCAGCCTTCTCGGCGGTTGGCCGGTCCAGGTTCTGAGTGCTCATCATGAAGCCTATCATGCCTTCATAGACCTCTTCGTACTGCTTCAGGCTGCCGTCATCATTGGCGCAGTGCAGGCA
>CAYFVI010000033.1:0-13691 GCA_964346525.1 uncultured Dehalococcoidaceae bacterium | reverse complement strand
CCCCGTTTCCGCCAGCCAATTGCCTCCAGCAGAAAACCGGCGGCCGTATCTTCCCAGCCGGCAGGGCTAATCGGGCGCTCCGGACTTACCCGATAGCGGTTGCGTCTTCCCTCACGCTTCTTGGTTATATATTCCTCCTCAAGGAGGTCATTTATGATATTATGCGTGGCCCTCTCCGAGATTCCGATGATATCCGAGAGTTCTCTCGCCGTGATGCGCGGCTGACGCGCGATATGGCTCAGCACTAAAGCATGGTTGGTCAAAAATCTGAACTTTGGCATTCCCTATCTGCCCGACGACAAATTCGCCACCAATATACCTTAATTCGGAAGGGAAAGTCAATACTATCAATTCATGTAAATTAGTTCAAATCGTTTTTAAAGCATGTGATAGTTCACGTTTCAAGTATCAAAAATTAATACTCTTCTCCCTATATTCACTGATAATTATCGAAAAGTTATAGTCTTATAAATACGATTATTTTCCGACCATTACCAAAGCACTAGCCAGAGGTATTGACAAAATATTTATTTATGAATTATTATTCCTGTAGTAGCTTTCATAATGCGAAATGCATGATAATAATATAAACCGAAGGCCACTTGAACAAGTATAAATAGTTTCTGGCTCCGGAAGAGGGTAAAGGAAGGACAATAAACCACTAATTGAGGGAAGCGATGGTTAAAAAATTTAAAACGGAGCTGGCGAGGATATCGTCAAAGCTGCCCAGATTACTGATTAGAAACGGGAACCACCACTGGCCGGCAAATGTGCTGGAGACCCTGGAGACGAAATATCATCTGCTTCCCAGAGACCTGCGGCGCCTCTGGTATATCAGGCGTAAAGTACTTTCCGGCAAGGTAAAAACAGATTCTATCTTTATCTATGATCGGGTAAAAGCCTGTGATTTAAATATACCCGTGAAGGGCTATAATGACCTGAATAAATACCCTGATTTGCTGCGCTACAGGGGCCGTATTTCCCGCAGCGGCGAAGTCCGTATTGAAGAGATAAGAAAAAATTAATAGCTCAGTTCTTAAATTACAGAGAAAGGGGGACGTTTGCGTCCCCTTTTTAAATTCTTCAGCTCCTTTACCGGCTGGCTTAGAATAGCATCCTAAGCAGTATGGTAAAAATGTAACCCAGTATGCCGCAGATAGGGAAAGTGAGTATCCAGGCGGCTATGATATTGCCGGCTATTCCCCAGCGAACCGCGGAAAACCGTTTGGTGGCTCCCACTCCCATCACCGAGGCACTGACACAGTGCGTGGTGCTCACCGGAATGCCAAAATGTGACGCCGTTTCAATGACACTGGCCGCGGCAAAATGGGTGGTGAACCCCTGAACCGGCCGCAGGCTCGTCATTCTCATACCGACCGTCCTGATGACCCGTCGACCTCCCAGGGCGGTGCCGATACTTATGGCCGCCGCAGAAACAACTATTACCCACCAGGTATCAGGGTTCAATACCGACAGGCGGTCCCAGATACCAACGTCTTTATAGTAAATCACCAGGGCCATGGTAACGACACCGATGGGCATCTGGCCATCGTTTTTGCCGTGGCTGTAGGCCATAAAGAAGGTGCTGATGTATTGCAGGCGACTGAAAACGCGGCGCATACGGTCCGGCCGGCTTTTCTGAAAAATCCAGTAGAGGCCGAGCATGATGGCAAAGCCGCCGGCAAAGCCCAGCATCGGGGCGATAACCACAGCAGATAGTACGCGCTCCATGACACCCCACACTATGGCGGCATTGCCCGCCACCGCTATTCCCGCCGCGGCCAGCCCGGCAATGAAGCCGTGATGAATGCTTATGGGAAGCCCCATCCATGTCGCCAGCCAACCCCAGACGATTATGGAAATCAAGGCAGCGATAATGGTCTGATAGGTAATAACGTCCTGGATGATTATGCCTTTGCCAATGGTGTGTGCCACCGCGGTGCCAGTAGCAGCGCCCAAGAAATTGGCAATTACGGCAATGAAAAGCGCATTCTGCGGGGAAAGGGCTCTGGTGCCAATGGCCGCAGCAATAGCATTGGCGGCATCATTGAAACCGTTAACAACCCCGAAACCAACTGCCAGGACAATGACGAGGACAAGGAGCTCGAAGGATGCGTCAGGCATGCTTGAGCGCTACCCCTTCAAGGACATTGGCCACATCCTCACATCTGTCGGTCGCGCTCTCCATATGTTCCAAAATCTCTCGCCATTTGATTATATCAGCCGTATTGTCGCAATTATCAAATAATTCAACCATGGCGCTGCGAAAAACTTTATCCGCGGCGTTTTCAAGTCGATTGATCTCAATGCAGTGCTCCAGAACCTGCTTCAGATTGGGGTGATGGCGCAGCTGCTTTAAGGCCACTTCCACTTCTTTGGTCGCGGTCACTATGATAGCGGCCAGTCCTCTGGCGCCTTTTTTAGGCGTGTCTATTTTGTAAATATGCATCGCCACTGTAGCCGCATGAATCAAGTCCACTATATCATCGAGGGAATGAGCCAGAGTCGCCATATCCTCCCGGTCAAAAGGCGTCACAAAAGTGCGATGTAGAAGCTCCACGATACGGTGCGTGGTATTGTCGCCTTTATGTTCGTATTCGTCTATTTGCTCAACATTATGATCAATTTTCTCCCAGTTATCGACCATATTCTTCATTAACTCAGCGGTTTCGACCATGTTTTCCGCACTTTCCTGGTAAAGCTCAAAGAAAATTTTACCCTTGGGCATGAGTGAAAATTTAACCAACAGACCTACTCCTGTATTTAATAATATCGGGAAAAAGGCAGCCTAAGCCGAGCTCCAAGCAAGGGGAATCGCAAGACCTAAAACAAAGGGCGAGGAATATTTTTCTCATGGCCTCTTTGAGGGTATGTTATCCAAACCAGACCACCGATGTCAAGTATAAAACGATTGCGAATGAGCGAGATTTACCCTAATCGAAATGATTTGAACTTATTTTCTTTTTGAAATCTCTTTGCCGTGAAATACAAATAAATGTATACAAAAATAAGATATTATAGAGGTAAATATGGGGAGCTTATTGACAAAATACCTTTATTTGTATACAATTACCGTGAAATGGCCGTGCATGGTAGAGTGGAAAAGAGGGATATTCCCGTCCGGAAAAGGGTTTACGAGAACCTCAAGACAGCGATTCTCTCCGGTAACCTGGTTCCTAACGAAAGACTAACCGAAGAGCACCTTGCGGAAACCCTGGGAGCGAGCCGTACTCCGGTGCGGGAGGCACTCTACAAACTCGAGGCGGAAGGTCTTATTCGCCCTCTGGAGACGAGAGGCTTCATTGTCTCCGGAGATTCAAAAGAGGCCGTGGAAGAGCTCTTTGAAATCCGCGCCGTCCTAGAAGGCTATGCGCTCCGGATCATCTCGGAAAGAATCACCGAAGAGGACCTCCAGCATTTGGGCACGTTTATCGACAAAGCGCAGGAGGCGCTGGAAGCAGGCCGGATGAGCGATGTCTTCAAATGGAACACCCGCTTTCACGACCACCTTCATGAGCTCGTCTCGGACATGGTACGCCTCAACCGGATGATTGTCGACATGAGAAAACAGGTGCTTCGCTACCGCAAAGAAACCCTGCAGTCCATTGAAGGTGCGCAGAGAACGCTGGATGGTCACCGGAAGATACTGCTGGCTTTGCGGTTAAAGGAGCCGGAATTGTGCGACAGGACAATGCGCGAGCACATCAAAATGGCTAAAGAGGATGCCCTTCTGACTCTTCTGAGATAAGCATAGAGAATAACAATCAGGAGGTACGGCTTTGGAAAAGCATATTGAGGTACATATGGAAAAATGTACCGGCTGCAAGCTGTGTGAGCTGGCCTGTTCCGCGGTAAAATCCGGCGCCTTCAACCTCGGAGATTCCAGAATCAAGGTATGCCTGGTGGGAATCCCCGAGATTCCCGTGCCCATAATCCTCGATAACTGTGACTACTGCTTTGGCAATCCGGCCTGCGTCCAGTTCTGCTTGCCCAAAGCAATCGAGTGGAAGGAAGTGGAAACCAAGCCGGAACGGCCAAAAGTTGCCCAGGCCAAGAAAATCGCCCAGGAATGGTTGGCCTCAGTGAGCAGGTAGAGGTAATAGAAAGTGGCCAAGGTGAAGGTAAAAAGTTTCTCCGTTATCCGAGACGTGCTCGGGTCTGACGTGGTTGAAATAGACGTAAGCAAGCCGGAGACGGTTGGTGGTCTCTTCGAGGAACTGGTGCGCCGGTACGGCCAGCCTTTCAAAAATAAAATCTGGGACCCGAACACCGGCGAGATGTCCCCGTTCCTCATCAAGTTAAACGAATCCATTATCAGCTCCACTCTGGATATCGACCGCAAAATCCAAAGCGGCGATGAAATCGCCATTATCTTTCCCATAGGAGGAGGTTAATCATGGCAAAAGGCTTTCCGCACGGCGGATATATGGGACAGCTGCTGAGAGTCAATCTCAGCAAGAAAGGTATTTCCAAAGAAGACCTCAGGGAAGACCTGGCAAGGGACTTCGTTGGCGGCGTGGGATTATCGGCCCGAATCCTGTACGACGAGCTCCCGCCCAAAATCGACCCGCTGGGGCCGCAAAACAAGCTGGTCATGATGACCGGCCCGGTTAATGGCACGCTGATACCGGCGGCCTCACGCTCTTCAGTCTGCGCCAAATCACCTTATACCAAGTCGTTTTTCCACAGCATCTTCGGCGGCTTTCTGGGGCCGGAGCTCAAGTTCGCTGGCTACGATGGGCTGATTGTTGAAGGGGTGGCCGACAGACCGTCATATATCTGGATCAACGATGACAGGGTCGAGATAAGGGATGCCAGCCACCTCTGGGGCAAAGACCCGTTCACGGCACAGGATATTTTAAGGAGCGAGCTCGGCGATGAGGAGATTCACATCGCCACCATCGGGCTGGCCGGCGAGGAGAAAGCGCCCTATGCCATGATTCTCTGTGACATCCGCGCGGCCGGTCGCGGCGGGATGGGGGCGGTAATGGGCTCGAAAAACCTGAAGGCGATCGCCGTCCGGGGCACCGGAAGCGTCACCGTTCCCAACATGCTCAGGGTCTATAATACCGCCGTCAGGATCAATGAGCTCTTCGCCACCACCCCGGCGGTGCAGGGCCTTTCCCAGTACGGCACACCGCGTAACGTGGCCGCCATGAACGAAGGCGGCATCCTGCCCACCCGAAACTGGCAGACCGAGACTTTCAAAGGGATGCAGAATATCACCGGCGAGGCCATGCGGGAGCAGGTGGTCAAGGGCGACCGCGCCTGCTTCGCCTGCTCCATTAACTGCACCAAGTACAGCGTGGTGCCCAAGGGCCCGTATAAATCGGTCATCAACGGTGCTGACTATGAAACGATTTATGCTTTCGGCAGCATCTGCGAGGTGGACAACATCAAGGTGCTCTGCAAGGCGGACGAAATCTGCGACCATTACGGCATCGACCTCATCTCCGCCGGACTGAGTATCGGATGGGCCATGGAATGCTATGAACAGGGAATCTTCAGCCAAAAAGACACCGATGGCATTGATTTACGCTTCGGCAACGCCGATGGCATGCTGGAGATGCTGGAAAAAATCGGTAAAAGAGAGGGTCTGGGGGAACTGCTGGCCAAGGGAACCAGGGACGCCGCGAAGATAGTCGGCAAGGGCACCAGCCATTTCGCCATCCAGAACAAAGGCCTGGAGTGGCCGGGCCACACCTGCCGCCCCTTCCCCGCCGCGGCTGTCGGCTACGCCACCGGACCGAGAGGCGGCAGCCACCACGATATCCGCCCCACCGCCGAGAAGAGCGGACTGGTCGACCGCAAGATTATTGAAGGGAAGGGAGGTGTGGCCGCGGAGGTCAATCACTGGCTCATTCTCTGCGATTCCATGCTGGTATGCCATTTGGGCGAGCCTATCTGGGGGCCACTCCGGATAAGCGACAGCACCATCAATGCCCTCAATTCGGTGACGGGATGGGAGCTCGACTACCAAGGAGCCAGAAAGATTGCGGAGCGACAATGGAACATGATCCGCTGCTTTTCCGCCAGAGAGGGATTCACCCGCGAGGACGACCAGCTTCCCGCCCGGTTTATGGAAGACCCGGTGCCGGAAGGGCCGATGCAGGGAAGCCATATCCCCAGGGAAACCCTCGAACGATTGAAGGACGATTACTATACTTACCGGGGATGGGATTTGAAGACCGGAAACCCGACGAAGCAAAAACTGGTCGAACTCGGGCTGGAATTCGCTGCAAAAGATATCAGCAACAAAAGCTAGTTCCGCCGATTAGGTTGCAGAACCAGTTATGTTAATAGCTCGGCATGATTTCGTGCCGAGCTATTTTTTCATCTTATGATACAGTGTGGAAAATTAACTATCTTCTATTCCCAGGTCTTTAATGTAATCAACCGCATCCTGAATGGTGACTATCTTTTCCGCATCTTCATCCGGTATCTCTACCTTCTTCGCCGAAGTGCTGAATTCCTCCTCCAACGACATTACCAGCTCTACTAGGTCCAGAGAATCGGCTCCCAGGTCTTCCACAAAGCTCGCTGCCGGTTTTACGTTTTCTTCCTCAACACCGAGTTGCTCCACAACTATGGGTTTTATTCGCTCAAAAATTGTCGACACGTTTTACCCCCTTTCTGGAAACCTTTCATCTATTAGCCAGCGTACTGACTGAACCCAGTACGCCATTGACAAACTTCGATGAATTTTCACCGCCGAACTTTTTGGCCAGTTCAACAGCTTCATTGATAGCAACCTTAACTGCTACTCTATTATCAAACAAAATTTCAGATATTGCAAGTCGGAGGATGTTCCGGTCAATAACCGATATCTGGTCTATGGGCCAGGACGGCGCGAACCGCTGAATGTTATCGTCTATCTCTTTTCGATGCTGCATAACCTGGCCCACCATCTGTCGAACAAAGTCGCCGTTATCCTCGGACAGGTCTTCCTCAGCCAGGAGGCGATCCAGCACCTCTTCCATCTTGTGTTTCGTTATATCTAACTCATACATTGCCTGCAGGGCAGTGGCCCTTGCCTTCCGTCTTGAACCGTTCATCGAAAGCTCCTGAACTCAAGCAAATATTATAGCATGTCAGCCGCACCTCTTCACCTTGACACCCGAAGGCGATACTTGCTACACTTCGCTTGTTCCCTTCACGTTATCACTTATTTAACCAGCGTAAAAGGCCGTTCGGTGCAAAACATCGGCATTTTTTATCATCCATTAATCAAAGCGGCGCAGACCAAGGCAAAAAAGCTGCAAGATTTCCTCGGCTCCCGCAGCATCAATGCCTGGCTCTGCTCCGCCTGGGAAGGCAAAACCGCCCGGGCACAGCTTGACGATACCGACTTGGTCTTAAGCGTGGGCGGCGACGGCACCATTCTGCGGTCGGCGCAGGCGACAGTCCCGCGGATGACGCCGATAATCGGCATAAATCTGGGCAAGCTGGGATTTATGACCGAGCTCAACGCGGATGAGGCGACGGACAAGCTGCCTTCCCTGCTATCCGGAGAGGGCTGGATTGACGAAAGGGCCATGCTCCAGGCCGAGTTTTCCCCCGATGGGCAGAAGACGAGCACCTATCATGCCCTGAACGATGTGGTGATGGCAAGAGGCGCTGTTGCCCGTCTGATTAACGTGGCAGCCAGCATTAACGGACAGCACCTCACCGACTATAAAGCTGATGGCGTTATCGTGGCGACGGCCACCGGCAGCACTGGTTATTCCCTGGCCGCCGGCGGACCCATCCTGCACCCTCAGTCAAAGGATTTTGTAATGGTGCCCATCCTGCCCCACCTCAGCCCGGCCTATCCACTGGTCTTGCCCGCAGGAACAATAGTCCAGTTAAGTGTTACGGCACCGCAGCAGGCAACGCTCAGCGTTGACGGACATATAAATGTGCCTCTTCCTGATGGAGCGGCGATTACGGTAAAACAGAGTCCGCACCGGACACGTTTCCTCCGCATCCACCCCGAAGACGCTTTCTATCGCTCGCTGGAGCAGAAACTGAAAGGAAAACGGTGAATTGAGCACCATAGAAAAAGCCAGGATTCAGGATGTGCCTCAAATCCATCAACTGATCAACTACTTCGCCGACAGAGACGAAATGCTGCCCCGTTCCCTGAGCGAGATATACGAAAATATCCGCGACTACTTCGTTTACCGCCAGGGCGAGCGCGTGATCGCCTGTGCCGCGCTTCATGTCATCTGGTCCGACCTGGCCGAAATCAGGTCTGTCGCCGTGGCCAAGGAATATCAAAAAAGAGGCATCGGCACCACGCTCGTTGAAACCTGCCTGAAGGAAGCGGATTCACTGGGCATCACCACCATTTTCTGCCTCACCTACCAGCCCGCCTTCTTTGAGAAGTTCGATCTGAGTCAGATAGACAAAATGGAGATGCCGCGCAAGGTCTGGACCGAATGTTTCCGCTGCCCCAAATTCCCCGACTGCGGTGAGGTAGCCCTTATCCGTCATCTTTAAAAGAGAGGTGGTAACCATTGGAAGAGACGCTTTCCAGCCAGTTAATTTATGACGGACGGGCGATGAAGGTCAGAGTGGACTCCGTCCGGCTGTCCAATGGGCGGCGGACTACCCGCGAGATAGTGGAGCACAGCGATTGCGTTGCCGTCGTGGTCATTGATGAGAAAAACAACGTGCTGCTGGTGAAGCAGTTCCGCACGGCAGTGGCGAAGGAACTACTGGAGATACCGGCCGGCGGCATCCATGCCGGTGAAGACCCCGAAGAAGCGGTGGGACGCGAGTTGCGGGAGGAAATCGGCTATATGCCTAAGAATTTGTGCAAGTTGGGCGGTTTCTATTCAGCACCGGGCTACTGCAGCGAGTATCTTTACCTCTATCTAGCCACTGACCTGGTGCCGAGCCGGTTAATCGCCGAAGACACCGAGGAAATAAAGGTCGTCCGGGTGCCGATTGCGGAAATATCCAAGCTGATAGCCTCCGGACGCATCTGCGATGCCAAGAGCATTGCCGGGCTGTTTACCTGCCTGGAATACCTTAAAGGAAAGAATAAGGCTGACTAGCACAGCCGGTCCGCCAGCTTTCTCCCGCCGAGGAGGTGCATGTGCAGGTGGGGCACCACCTGGCCTCCGTCCTTGCCGCTGCTGACCACGAGCCGGTAGCCTTTCCCGGCAATGCCTTCCCGCCTGGCGAGCTGATTGGCCGCCCTGGCCATATGCCCGATAACCGCGGCTTCTTCGTCCTTCAGTTCGGCGAGGGAAGCGATATGCCGCTTGGGTATTATCAGCACATGTACTGGTGCCATAGGATTTATATCGCGGAAAGCCATCACCTCATCGTCCTGGTACAGCATCTCGCTGGGAAGCTCCCCGACCACAATCTTGCAGAAAACACATTCCATCCGCTAACCCCTCTCCTTGCGGTATTTGGCCCTGCCCTGCTCGAATATGTCATTTCCATATATATCATTGGCCACGATGGCCGGAAAATTATCCACCGTTAACATCCGCACCGCCTCCGTGTCCAGGTCTTCATAGGCCACAACCGAAGCCTTCTTAATCGACTGGGCCAGCAGCGCACCAGCCCCGCCGGTAGCAATTAAGTATACCGCTTTGTATTTCTGCATCGTCTCCCTCACCTCCTGAGAGCGGGCTCCCTTGCCAATCATCGCCCTGACACCGGCGGACATCAGGCGCGGCGCATAGATATCCATGCGACCGCTGGTGGTGGGTCCGGCGGAACCGATAGCGCGACCCGGCCTAGCCGGTGAAGGTCCGGTGTAATAGATGGTCTGCCCCTTTAAAGGAAAAGGAAGGCTTTCCCTGTTTTTGAGAGCCTGAACGATGCGTTTGTGGGCAGCATCGCGCGCCGTATACAGGATCCCGGAAATCAGCACCGGCGTGCCCGCGGTCAGTTCCTTTATCGTTTTCCGGTCGAAGGGCGAGGTTATATGCACCGCTTCCATCTACAACCTAGCCTCCTTATGGCGCGCGGAATGACATTGAAAATTTATGGCCACCGGGAGACTGGCAATATGCGTCGGCCTGGCTTCCACATGCACTGCCAGCGCGGTTATGCTGCCGCCGACGCCCATGGGTCCGATTCCCAGGTCATTGACCCGGGACAGAAGT
Source organism: uncultured Dehalococcoidaceae bacterium (assembly GCA_964346525.1). Taxonomy (GTDB): domain Bacteria; phylum Chloroflexota; class Dehalococcoidia; order Dehalococcoidales; family RBG-16-60-22; genus E44-bin89. The sequence continues at coordinate 3,582 of CAYFVI010000033.1, read as the reverse complement.
TCCTTTTCCAGCCCCGCGATTTCCGGGTCGGGATTCGGCTGGACAACGGGACGCAGCAGGGCCTTCTTGGCCAGTAGCATGGCCCCTTCCGAGGTAGCACCGATGCCCAAGCCAACGATTAGAGGCGGACAGGGATTGGCCCCGGCCTCATCTACCGCCCTGATAGCAAAATCGATGATGCCCTCCCGGCCATCTCCCGGCCGCAGCATGGCCAGACGACTCATGTTCTCGGAGCCGGCCCCCTTGGGCAGGCAGATTATCTTGATATGGTCCCCGGGCACGATTTCAGTGTGTATAATCGGGGGCGTATTGTCCCTGGTGTTCCTGCGCTCGGAAAAGGGCTGGTTTACCATGGACTTGCGCAGGTATCCCTGCGTATAGCCCTGGCCCACCCCTTCCGCGACCGCCGCATTGAGCTCACCACCGACCACATGTGTATCCTGCCCCACCTCAAGGAAGATAACGGCGCTGCCGCAGTCCTGACACAGAGGCAGGTTCTTGGCCTCGGCAACACGGGCGTTCTCGATTAGCTGGTGCAGTATCTCCTTGCCCTGAGGGGACTGTTCTCCCTGTTGCGCCTGCTTCAGCACCGTCAGTACGCCCTCATCAAGCTCGAAATTGGCCCGCTGGCAGAGCTGGGCAACGGTCTCGGTGATGTCCTTGGCCTTGATTTCCCTCAGTTTCGGGGTTATCAGCCCCACCCCCTTTGGCCTGTCGCCATTTTCTCCATCACCGCATCGGCCACCTGGGAAGTGCCGACGGCGGAAGTACTATCAGCCACCATATCGTAGGTAAGGCTTTTACCCTCGGCGATAACACCGGCAATAGCTTTTTCCAGCCTTTCCGCAGCGTTCTTTTCATTGAGGTAGCGCAGCATCATAACGCCGGAGAGCATCATCGCCATGGGGTTTACCCGGTTCTGCCCGGCATACTTGGGGGCGCTGCCGTGGGTCGGTTCAAAAACGGCGATATCATCGCCAACATTGGCGCCGGGGGCAACTCCCAGGCCACCGACCAGTCCGGCACAGAGGTCTGACAGGATGTCACCATACAGATTCGGCGCCACGATGACATCAAATTGCCGCGGATTCTTTACCAGTTGCATAGTCATATTATCAACCAGTCGGTCCTCAAATTCAATACCCTGATACTCCCGGGCCACCTCACGGGCAACTTTGAGGAACAGCCCATCGGAGAATTTCAGGATATTGGCCTTGCTGATAGCGGTCACCTTTTTTCTCCCGTAAACGCGTGCATACTCAAAGGCGAAGCGGAGTATGCGGCGACTCCCTGCTTCCGAGATGACCTTCAGACTGATGCCGGAGTCCTCGCGGACAGTGCCTCTCTTCGCTTTTGCGGTGAGCTGGATAAGCTGTAGCGCTTCCGGTGTCCCCTGCTCGAATTCAATGCCGGCGTAAAGGTCCTCGGTGTTTTCCCTGATAACCACCAGGTCAACGTCTTTATAGGGAGAAGGGACGCCGGGATAGGTCCTGCAAGGGCGGACGCAGGCGTAAAGGTCCAGCGCCTTGCGCAGGGCAACGTTCACGCTGCGAAATCCCGAGCCGACCGGGGTGGTTATCGGCCCTTTGAGCGCCACCTTATTTTTCTTTATAGATTCCAGCGCAGAATTGGGCAGCGGCGTGCCATGTTTATCAATTATATCGGCGCCGGCTTCCATCATATCCCATTCAAAGGCAACGCCTGTAGCCTCCAGAACCCGTCTGGTTGCCTCAGCAACTTCCGGGCCGATGCCATCGCCGGGAATAAGGGTAACCTTATAGGTCATTATAAATTGTCTCCTACGGTTACAGCTTGAAGTCTCCGTGCTTTTTGATATACGGTATAAGCCCGCCCTCAGCGAGGATGCGGAGCATCACCTCAGGGATTTTGCCAAAAGTGAGGTTTTTTCCATTGCTGATATCTCTTACTGTGCCGGCGGAAAGGTCGATTTCCAGCTCATCGCCATCATTGATGTTTTCCGTGTCGCATATCAATACCGGCAGCCCCAGATTGATGGCATTGCGGAAAAAGATACGGGCTACGGATTTGGCCAGTATGGCGCTCACCCCGGCCATCTTGATTACCAGCGGGGCGTGTTCACGGCTGGAGCCGAGGCCAAAGTTGCTTCCCGCCACAATGAAATCCCCTTCTTTAACCCGCGAAACGAAGGTGGGGTCAGCATCTTCCAGAACATGCCTGGCCAGCTCATCGAGGTTGCTCCTGAGAGATGCATACTTGCCGGGAATAATGTGGTCGGTGGAGATGCCGTCGCCGAATTTGAAAGCTTTCCCTCTGAGCACCTACATTACCTCCCTGGGGTCGTTGATTTCACCGATTAATGCTGTTGCGGCCGCTGTGGCCGGGCTGCCGAGATAGACAAAGGCTTTCGGGTTGCCCATCCTGCCCTTGAAATTGCGGTTTGAGGTGGAGAGACAGGCCTCCCCATCACCCAGTATCCCCTGGTGCAGCCCGAGGCACGGCCCGCAGCCGGGGGGCAGGATTGCCGCGCCGGCTTCAACCAGAATTTGAATGTAGCCTTTCTCCAGAGCATCCAGATATACCTGCCGCGAGGCCGGGCCGATAATTAGTCTGGTATCGGGGTGGATTTTTTTATCTCTTAAAATGCCGGCGACGATTTTCAGGTCTTCCAAACGCCCGTTGGTGCAGGTGCCGATGAAGACCTGCTGGATTTTCGTACCCTTCAGGTCGCGGGCCGGGACAACGTTGTCCACGGTGTGGGGTCGGGCCACGGCGGGCTCAAGAGCGCTTAAGTCGATTTTTATCGCCTGCTCATACAGGGCATCGGCATCGGGATAAACTGGCCGGTAGTCTTCCCCCCTTCCCTGTTCTACCAGATAGTTTCTGGTGATATCGTCGGCGGGGAAAAGGCCGACCTTGGCCCCCGCCTCCACGGCCATGTTGGCCACGGTGAAGCGCCCTGACATTGAAATCTCCTTTATTCCATCGCCGCCGAATTCCAGCGCTTTATAGGTGGCACCATCGGCCCCGAGCCGACCAATAAGGTGGAGGACGAAGTCTTTGGCCGAAACTCCCTTCTGGAACTTTCCACTGACTATTATAAGTATGCTCTCCGGAACGCGGAACCAGGTCTTTCCCAGGCCCATGGCCACCGCCACGTCGGAGGAGCCCATGCCGGTGGCAAAGCCACCCAGCCCGCCCGCAGTAACGGTATGTGAGTCCGAAGCCACAATGACGTCTCCCGGGCGGGCCAGAGATTCCGCTACCAACTGGTGGCAGACGCCTTCACCGACGTCGGACATTATGGCTCCGGTCTCAGCCGCAAACCGACGCAGCACCAGATGGTCGTTCGATAGCGTATGCGTCGGGCTGGGAACGGCGTGGTCGATGAACACCGCCGTCCTCTCCGGTCTGGCCAGTTCCTTCAGTCCGCTCTCACGGAACTGTCGGACGGTCAGCGGTCCGGTAGTATCCTGGACAAAGACCAAGTCAACCTGAGCAATTATTATATCTCCAGCTCGGGCGTCATTGCCCGACTTGGCACTCAGTATTTTTTCGGCCAATGTCTTGCCCATAAAAACCGGGGACTCCTTGAACTTAATA
>CAYFVI010000032.1:0-2998 GCA_964346525.1 uncultured Dehalococcoidaceae bacterium | reverse complement strand
GGCATTGAACAGGGCGATGATAACCCCCACGCGGTGGTAACCAAAGGTCATGCGACTGCTCGCCGGGCGCTCGGCCTGCCTCACACCGTACCAGCTGAGCGAGAGGGCGATAATATCGGTAAAGACATGTCCGGCATCGCTGAGCAGGGCCAGACTGTGGGACAGAAAGCCGCCGACAAGTTCAACTGCCAGAATCAGGCCGGTGAACAGAATGCCATATTTCAGCTTGTTACCCACCGTCATAGGATGATGATGGGTATGGTCACTCAATGTCTTCCCCCATTAGCCGGCTACTTCTCGAAGAGCCGCCACATATGCCTCATAAGTCCTCGCATCAAAGAGCACGAATACCACTTCCTTGACCGATGTCATCTTCTCGCTCAAAAACGTTATCACCGTCGTGAGAGCAGCTCCAGCCGCCTGCTCAACCGGATATCCATAAGCTCCGGTACTGATGGACGGAAAGGAAACGCTGGACAAATTGTTCCCGGCGGCAAGCTTCAGGCTTTCTCGGTAGGCGCTCTCCAGAAGTTCAGGCTCGCCCTTACTGCCGCCATGCCAGACCGGTCCCACGGTGTGGATGACGTGCCTCGCCGCAAGGTTGCCGCCGGTGGTTATAACCGCCTTGCCCGTGGGCAGACGCCCCTGCCGGGCCACGATTTGCTTGCACTCTTCCAGAATAGCAGGGCCACCGGCCCGGTGAATGGCGCCATCCACGCCACCACCACCCATCAGGCTGGAATTGGCCGCATTAACGATGGCATCAGTAGCCTGCCCGGTAATGTCACCCTGTATGATGGACAGCCTTGCTTCATTTACCGTTATCTGTACTGATTCACTCCCCATGCCGGTACCTCCCATCGGTCACTGCTGACCTCTAAGATAATCAATGGCCCACTGGATGGCTTTTTCACCTTCCAGCTCCAGTTCGATATCCGGCTTGATGCCTTCCCCTTCGATGCGTCGACCATTCGGCGTAAGCCAGCGCGCTGTGGTTATGTATAGTCCTGAGCCATCCTGAAGCTTACGCGGGACGTTAACGCTGCCCTTGCCAAACGTCACGTTTCCGGCAACCGTTGCCCTCACGTGGTCCTGCAATGCACCCGCCAGCACCTCGCTGCCGCTGGCGCTGAACTCATTCACCAATATAACCATCGGCAGTTCATTAATTGCTTCCTTGGATTTCACCGGCAGGACCCTTTGCTCGCCCTGGTTATCCACCACTTTCACCACCACGCCGTCTTTCAGGAAGTACGAAGCGACATCGACCACAGAATCCAGTATGCCACCGGGATTGTTGCGCAGGTCCAGAATTATGCTTTTCCCGCCTGCCCCGTCGATTTCATTCAATGCGGTCAGTAATTCATCGGCAGTGCGCAGGGAAAAGTGGGTAATCCTCAGATGGGCAATGTCCTCCACCATTTCCACCATTACGCTGGGCAGTTCAATAGTGGCGCGCACGATATCGATTTCCACCGCTTCGGTTTCATCCGCATGCTGTATGAGCAGCCTGACAGTTGTCCCCTTGGGGCCACGGATTTTGAGCACCGCCTCGACTACGCTCATATCAACCGTCGACTCGCCATCTATCTCCAGAATGACATCATCTGACTTCAGACCAGCACGGGCCGCCGGTGAGTCATTAATGGGTGAGATGACGGTGAGCTTCTCCTCTCTTATCCCCACCAGCGCACCAATGCCTTCAATCTCGCCTTCAAGCCCGCTCATACCGATTTCATACGTTTCGGCATCGATATAGGAACTGTAAGGGTCATCCAGAACTTCAATCATGCCTTCGATGGCGCCCTGGCTGAGTTTGTCTGGCTCAAGCTGGTCCCGGTCCACGTAGTCCCTGAAGATAATATCCCATGCCTCCTCCACCAGTCCCAGACCTTCTCCCTCTCTTGGAGGAACCCCTCCCAGGTTATAGCCGGTACCGAAGGCAAGTGCGACTATGGCAACGAAAGTTATGGCAATGAGTATATACTTCATCGTGTTTGACATCGGCTTATTTCCCCCCAAAGGATATCACTGAGAACATCTAACCACAGAAAAGCGCCAGCGGGGTTTGATTCCGGAGAAGACTTTTTTGCCTCCTTGCCCTGCGTTTGCGAGGCTTACCGCCAGTTAACTTAGAGGTCAAGCAAACCTGTAAGCCGAGTTCTGTATCCTTCCAGCACTGGAAGGACGGTGGCCATCTATCTAGCCCTGATGTTGCCATCAAGGTCGTGCGGCCAACCCGGGGACAGGCCGGGCGTCCTTATATCCCTCTATTTGGCCTTGCTCCGGATGGGGTTTACCCAGCCAACCGGTCACCCGGCCGCTGGTGGGCTCTTACCCCACCATTTCACCCTTACCTCGCTGACGCGGGGCGGTGTGTTTCTGTGGCACTTTCCGTAGGGTCACCCCTCCTGGATGTTATCCAGCATCCTGCCCGGCGGAGCTCGGACTTTCCTCCCTTCCCGAAGGAAGGGCGGCCACCCGGTTTACTTGACCTACTTATAGTCTAGTATCGGGGATACCATTAGTCAACCGCCGCGTCCAGAGCAGCGTTGCTCAGCCTGTCGGCATCGGCATTCTGCTGCCTCGGTATATAGGCAACGGCGAAGCTCTGGAAGGAAGACTGCAGTTCCCTGACCCGCTGGTGTAACGGTTTGAGCGCCAGGTTCTTCACCCGGTAGCGACCGTTTATCTGCTTCACTACCAGTTCGGAATCGGACTTTATCACCACACTGGCCGCACCCAGACGAATGGCTTCCTCAAGCGCGGCAATAACCGCCTGGTATTCTGCCTGGTTGTTGGTGGTTCTCCCGATACGCCTAGAAATTTTCCCCAGCACCCGGCCCTTCTCGTCTTTAATCACGGCACCAATTGCCGCAGGACCGGGATTTCCTCTGGAGGCCCCGTCAGTATATAAAACTGCTTTTTCGATTTTCATCCATCACTTACGGCAGGTATAAAATCCGATTGCAGCTGCCGCACTGCACCAGGGCACCGC
>CAYFVI010000031.1:0-2257 GCA_964346525.1 uncultured Dehalococcoidaceae bacterium | reverse complement strand
GATATGGAAGTGCATAAACTGCACGACTGGCAGGTCAGCATCCCACAGGCTTTTGACATCCAGCGAGAGCTGGCCGCCAGGGTTTCCCGCATCAGCGAACTCGGCGAGCCCCGCTTTGTCGCCGGCGTTGATATATCTGCCGGCCGTGCCCAGGGTGCGGCTACCGGCGCGGTGGTTGTCATGGATTATCCTGATTTGAAGACAGTGGAAGTGAAAACGGTTGACGAGAAACTGACCTTTCCTTACATCCCGGGCCTTCTTTCTTTCCGGGAGTCGCCGCTGGTGCTGGCCGCCTGTGAGAAGTTGTCCGTAGCGCCTGACCTCGTTCTGGTGGATGGGCAGGGGCTGGCCCACCCTCGCCGCCTCGGTTTGGCCTCTCACCTGGGGCTGCTGCTGGACAGGCCGACAATCGGCTGCGCCAAGTCACGACTATGCGGCCAGCACAGGGAACCGGGTAATGAGCCGGGCAGCTCTACCGAGCTGGTGGACAATGGTGAGGTGGTTGGGGCCGTCCTGCGCACAAAGGAGAATTCCAGCCCGCTCTTTATTTCCGTTGGCCATAAGGTTGACCTTGAGACCGCCGTTCACTGGGCACTGGCGTGCTGCCGCGGCTACCGTATTCCCGAGCCGCTGCGCTTGGCGCACCTGGCGGCTGGAGGGAGCATAAAAGAGAAAGATTATATCCCCTCTCACGAAATAACTTTTCAGGGGAAATTACTATAGGTGGAGAGGTATATTAAATGCAGGAGTTGCTGGACAAGTTAGAAGACCTGCGGGCGCGAATTTCCATGGCGCTGGTGCATCTTTGACGTTGCCGGCAAGGAAGCGGAAATCAGCAAGTTAGAGAAAGAATCGGCAAGGCAGGACTTCTGGCTTGACCAGGTTAAAGCACAGGATACCATGCGTCGATTAGCCGAAGGAAAGAGGGCCGTGGAGCAGTGGCGCGAGCTGGAGAAGAGGGTGTTTGACCTGTCCGAACTGGCCCATCTGGCTGGAGAAGATGAATCGCTTCAGACGGAAATAGAGTCGGAGGCAGCACAGGTTGAGGCCGCTCTCGCCCGGCTTGAATTCCAACTTGCTTTCAGCGGCCAATACGATGAGCGCAATGCCATTCTGGCGGTTCATGCCGGTGCCGGGGGCACCGAGTCTCAGGACTGGGCCGAGATACTGGTGCGGATGTACCTCCGCTGGGCAGAGCGCCGTGGCTATCAGGCGGAAGTTCTGGAGAGTACACCGGGCGAGGAAGCCGGGATGAAAAGCGCGGTCATTGAGATCGGCGGCGACTATGCCTACGGGTATTTAAGAGCAGAGCACGGCGTTCACCGGTTGGTCCGGCTGTCCCCGTTTGATGCCGACCACGCTCGCCACACCTCGTTTGCTCTGGTGGAGGTGATGCCGGAGGCCAAGTCGGACGTTGATATTAAAATCAACCCCGATGACCTGAAGGTGGAGACGTTCCGTTCCAGTGGACCGGGCGGGCAGCACATGCAGAAGACCAGCAGCGCGGTCAGATTGACCCACCTGTCCACGGGGCTGGTGGTTACATGCCAGAGCGAGCGGTCTCAATTCCGGAACAAAGACATCGCGATGACCATACTCCAGTCGCGCCTTCTGGAACTGGAGCTGAAAAAACGCGCTGAGGAAAAGGCCAGGCTCAAAGGAAAACGCATCGCCGCCGGCTGGGGAAACCAGATAAGGAGTTATGTCCTGCATCCATACAAGATGGTGAAAGACCACCGGACCGACTTTCAGACGGGCAATCCCGATGCCGTGCTTGATGGCGAACTGGATGGTTTTCTGGAGGCCTATCACCGCTCTGGTCTGGGACGGGAGGAATTATGAAAAGGTTAATGTTTTTAATATTGATAATCACTTTGCTCCTTATACCATTTAGTTCGGCGACGGTTCAGGCTGTTAACGGGCTACAGGTTCTGGAGAGCCGGGTTGCAGTCGATTTCCCGATGAGAATAAACTTCGGCCTTTCCGCGGCCGGTGATGCCGATATCACCGATATCCGCCTGCACCATACTGTCGACCGTATGAGCTACGCCGAGGTCATCAGCGAGGTGGCCCTTAAATTTGAACCGGCGACCATGGTCAATGCCGAGTGGAGCTGGGATTTGAGGAAGGTCGGCGGCCTGCCTCCGGGCAGCAGCGTGAGTTACTGGTGGACGATTGAGGACGCCAGCGGAAGCAAGCTGGAAACCGGACCGGTCCTTGTTCAAATCGATGACGACCGCTATCCCTGGCGCAGCCT
>CAYFVI010000030.1:0-5095 GCA_964346525.1 uncultured Dehalococcoidaceae bacterium | reverse complement strand
TGGTCGTTCTGAAGAACCGCCGTCAGCGTCAGTGGTTGACCGGCCTGAGGCTGGTCGGGAACACTCAGTGTCAATGATGGTATCGCCGGCGGCGTTTCCGGAGCGCTCGGAGTCGATGGCTGCCCGGCCTGAGGCGGTTCCGGCGCAGGTGATGGTGGGGGTTCGGCGCCCGGAAGGACTATGAGCTTGCCTTTTTGGAGTTCAGAATGACCCACGCAGGCCAGGATGCACATGAAGTTGAACTCCCCCTCTTTATCCGCGAGGAAGCGCACCGTCACCTCCGGATTCTCTTGGTCCAGGGTGTCGGTTTTGATGTTGTACCCGTTGATGAAGATAACGTGCGGGTTATTATAGGGAAGGTCGTTATCGCCATAGACAAAAGTGAGCTCGACCTCTCGCCCCTCCTCTATCTCAAGCTCAAATTCTCCCGGCGTTTTGCTAAAGCCCTCGCGGTTGACCTCGATCCGAACCGGCCCTTTCTCCTCCTGCGCTGACGCACCAGAGGGTAAAACTGCCGTAGCTGAGAGCGGCAGGAGAAGAGCTGTAGCGCCGATAATAAGCAATAGTTTGAATTTCATCATATTCTCCTAGCTCCTCTCCGAGAGAGGGCGGCCCAGCACCGTCGCCTCAGCTTGACTGGGCACGGCGGCTTCTTCAGACTCTTCGGCCACCTCCCAGATGGATATCAGAGGCATGACCTTGGCAAATATGGTAAAAATCAGCATGAAGGCGGCAAAGGCAGCCGCCGTAATCGACCACTCCACCCAGGTGGGAGTATAGGCACCGAACTCGAAAGGCATCAGGGGTACCTGAAGGCTGGGTATTACGATAACGAACCGTTTGACCCACATGGCCACGTTCACCAATACCGCGGCCACTACAATTCTGGGGATAACCCGTCCCCGGCGTATGATGAGGAGAACCGCCGGTATTACCATCCCGGCTATCACGAAAAACCAGAACCAGAAGGCGTTCTTTCCCAGCATCAGCAGCGTGAGCAGATGCTTCTCGTCTACCCGTAGCTTGTAACCCACGGTCAGGTATTCACCGATGGTGAGATAGAGATAGATGAGGAGGGTGGCAAGCAGTAGATAGCCCAGGTTGCGGAAATGCTTCTCGGTGATATACTCCTCAAGATGGTAAAACTTGCGGAAGATGGCCATAACTATCAGGATAGAGGCGATGCCGGAGAAGATTGCCCCGATGACGAAGTAGATACCGAATACGGTGCTATCCCAGCCGGGACGCAATGTCATGGAGAAAACGTAGGAGACCACAGTGTGAACCGATACGGCAATGGGTATTATGGTAATCGCCATGATGCCGATGGCCTTCTCCAGCCGCTGCCGCTGTTGCGGTGTGTTTCTCCATCCCATGGCGAGAAGAGTGTAGATTCTCAGCCTCAGGGTAGACGCGCTGGACCTCAGCCGGTCCCTTATTAACGCGAAATCCGGAATCAGTGGCAGGTAGAGATAGATGAGGCTGCCGAAAAGGTAAGAGGTTATGGAAATGATATCCCACAGCAGTGGTGATTGGAAGCGTCCGTAGGCAATGATGTGCCACACTCGTTCCGGGTGCCCCAGGTCTATGATTGGCATCAGGGCACCTATTGAGATGGCCACCACCGTGATGAGCTCCGCCATGCGCGTGACAGGGGTGCGCCAGCCGGCATTGGTGACTCTGAGTATGGCGGAGATGAGTGTACCGGCATGGCTTATGCCGATAAAGAAAACGAAGTTGACTAGGTACAGTCCCCACATGACCACGTCGCGCATGCCCGTCGCCAGAAGCCCATAGCGAAGCTGCACTATGTAGGCGTAGGCTCCCCAGACAACAATCGCCAGGAGGAACAGGACAAAAGCGTAATAACCCCTGGTGCTTTGCCTCAGCGGATTAAGGACGGTGCGCTCCAAACGCGCATGAAGGGTTTCTGGTTCCCTTGCCCTCATTTTAGCTCCTGCTCCCAGGTCCATTTATCTGACTCTTCCCAGGGCCATAAACTTATCTGGCGCTCGTAGCCCTCTCTTCCCCAGGGCCATTCAGATGGCTTGCGCGGGCGCAGGTCGTTGGGCCTTCTGCCGAACTCCTGCCCGTGGCCGGGCAAATACCAGACCCGCGGCTGCGTGCCCAGTTCCTCTTTGTGCTGGTAGGCATTGTTATCATCAAGGAACTTGGAGAGTTTGACTATGTCCACGCCATTGGTGGCCAGGTCCTCGTTCAAGTCACCCATATAGAGGGCCTTCATCGGGCAGCCCGTCGCACAGTACGGCAGCTTGCCATCGCGCATGAGGTCGGGACAGAAGTCACACTTCATCACCGTTCCTTTTATCGCCGGGACCTGATGTTCGGGCGAATACTCGACGAAAAGCGCTTCCGGGGGCAGCTCCGGTGTTCCCCAGTTAAAGAAACGACGCTGATATGGACAGGCAGCCATGCAGAAACGACAGCCAATGCAGCGGCGCTGGTCAATGAGGACAAGGCCGTCCTCAGTATGGTAGGTTGCGGCCACCGGGCAAACATTAACGCAGGGGGCATTCACGCAGTGGTAGCAGGGGACGGGCATAAAATAATGGCCGCCTCCCGGAAGTTCGGCTTCATAGACCTGAATCCACTCCTGGCCTTTGGGGACGTAATGCCCCAGAGTACACGCCTGGGTGCACTGGGGCGGGGAATCAATGGTGACGCAGCCCTCGCACTTTTTCAGGTCGATGACCATGCACCAGGCGCGAGCTTTCTTTTCCGGTTCCGGTGCTTCCGGTGAAGAGTCGTTCGAGGCCTTTACCCGGTTCAGCGCTGGAATCAGCGGCGACGATAGAGCAGCGATTAAACCTGCCGACCCCAGCGACTTAGCTATGAACTGGCGCCGGGTCAGGCCTTTGCCCTTCGACTGCATATGAATCTCTCCCTTCAGTCATCATATTAAGACCATCCGGTTTGCTTCTGAGCTTCCCGTGATGTCCTATTTACGCTGACCTGGCTTCGGGATACTGGAGAGGGTGTTAGCGATATCCACCGTAAGCGGTATTATGGTGCTATTTCTCTCGCCAGCCATTTCCACCAGAGTTTGCAGGTAGCGCAACTGAATGGCTGCTGGCTGTGTCTGGATAATTTCAGCCGCTTCCGACAGAGTTTCCGCCGCCAGGCGTTCGCCTTCAGCATGGATGACCTTGGCTCGCTTCTCGCGCTCTGACTCAGCCTGCCTGGCCATAGCCCGTTGCATAGTCTCCGGAAGAAGGACATCCTTAACCTCAACCAGTGTTGCCCTGACTCCCCAGGGCTCCTCACTCTGTTCGTCGATAATCTGCCGCAGCCTCAGGTTAATCTGGTCACGATGGGCCAGCAGCTCGTCCAGGTCCGATTGCCCGAGAACGCTTCTTAGGGTGGTCAAGGCAAGCTGGATGGTGGCCTGTCGGTAGTCTTCCACATTTATAACTGCCTTTACCGGGTCAATCACCATGAAATACACCACCGCATCCACCCTGACGGTCACGTTGTCCCTGGTGATAATTTCCTGGGGGTCCAACACGGTGGTTACAATGCGCAGGCTGACCTTGGTCAGGCGGTCGATGAAGGGCATGATGACATTGAAGCCCGGCTGCCTCACGCCTGCCAGTCGCCCGAGGCGAAGCACCACCCCCCGCTCATACTGCTTCACAATCTTGATGGTGAAGGGTGTCAGCACCAACACAAACACCACTATCAGAGTGATAATCCAGGCATTCATCTATTTATTCCTCCTTTACTTTCCTTGGTTTTACTTTTCTCATCGGCAGGATTCAACCGGGGCATGACAGTGCATTGCCTTTCGGCGGTCTGCCGGCTTCTCGTAATCAAGGGCCTTTTCCTTCCCCGGTCTGCCTCAGGTTGTCCAGCAGGGAAGGCAACAATTGCTCCAGCTTGTTCTTCGCCAGACAAGCTGAACCTCCGCTGTGCTTCACAGCTTCTATGTACTGCTCGTCATCTTCATCCAGGAGCACCACCACCGCTATCTCCGGAGACTCTTGATGGACCAGGCGCGTCACTTCGAGCCCGCTTAATCCGGGCAGGTTGAAATCAACGAGAAGGATATCCGGCTTGAGCTGGGCGGATACGCGAATAACGTCCCACCCGCTCCTCACCTTGCCGACTACGCTAACCCAGGGAATGTCTGCCAGAACATCAGCGATAGCCTGACGAAACAGGGGATGGCTTTCCGCCAAAAGCACCCTCTTTTTACCCACATTTTCAATATAGACTTCAGAGGCAGCGGGATAATCCTAAAAAGGGCGCATTTGCTAAAGAAAAAAGACACCAATTTTCATGGTGTCTTTCCTGTATTAACCTTGAAGATTGAGCGGCCTAGTCTTCCAGTTTAACCAACCCTTTTCGAATTGCAAACCTGATGAGCTCGCTCTTGTTGTGCATTCCCAGCTTGTCCATGATATTGGTACGGTGGCGCTCCACTGTATTTGTGCTTAAGAAGAGTTTCTCCGCCATCTCCCGACTGGTATAGCCTTCGCCGACCAGCTTGAGTATCTCTCTTTCCCGGTTCGTCAATCTGGCATAGCTGTCCTTCTCATCGCCCATCTCCAGCCGCTCAAGATAATCATCGAACAGCTTCCGGGTCAGGGACGGAAAAAGATAAGCCTTGTTTTGAACCACGGCCCTGATGGCATTCAATAATTCGTTGGGGTCGGCACCCTTGATTACATATCCTGAAGCACCCGCCTTGAGAATCTGGAAGAAGAAAGGCAGGTCCTCATGCATGGTCAGGGCCAGAATCTCCACTCCGGGACACATCTCTTTAATAGCCTTGGTGGCTTCAACGCCTCCCATTTCGGGCATGGTTATATCCATAAGGATGACGTCAGGCTTGAGCTTCTCGGCCTGAATCAGGCCATCTCTGCCGTCCTTGGCCTCACCTACCACCTGCATATCGGCCTGTGCGTCCAGGAGAAGGCGGATGCCAGCCCGAACCACAGCATGGTCATCGACTATAAGAACGCGGATTTTCTCCAACGCTATCCTCCGGCAAAGGAATTTCGAAAGTGATCCGGGTACCTTCTCCCGGCCGGGATTCGATATTTAACTTCCCCTGTAAAAGGTTTACCCGTTC
>CAYFVI010000029.1:0-2958 GCA_964346525.1 uncultured Dehalococcoidaceae bacterium | reverse complement strand
GTCCATGGCAGAAAACAGTATGGCACGAGATATCCCTCCTGTCAATTTGTTAAACTTAATAAAATTTTTCAGCTTGAAAAAGACACGAAATTTATGATTTTGCCGCTTTTAAACGACTTTATTCCTTTGCTTGCTGCAATTAAGCAAAATAATGATTGATTGCGTTTATATCAGGCAATGATTATAATGAGTTAAGCCCTTTTCCGCCGCACCTTAGCCCTTGACCGTGGCAATCACAGGGTTGATAATTATATGGTGTAGATAGCCTTTTTCTTTGTCGAATGGCCGGTGAAAGGGGGAGGAGATATGGTCACCTCCACTAAAACCAGAGCAAACTACGTCGTGATTGATACCGAAAGGTGTAAAGGCTGCCACCTCTGCATCGCTTTCTGCCCCAAGGCCGTTCTGAGGCCTGCATCCCACATCAACCGCATGGGCTATACACCGGCCGAGGTCAACGAAGATACCGCTCACGAATGCACTGGCTGCGGCATCTGCGCCCTGATGTGCCCGGATATCTCCATTACCGTACACCGCGTTAATAAGGCATGAGATTAAACTGTCGTGTGACTTCTTACGCTTTGGGGGCTTCCAGTGTCTGAAAAGACTCTGATGGCAGGCAATATCGCCATTGCTGAAGGTGCTATTTTAGCCGGCTGCCAGGCCTACTTCGGTTACCCTATTACCCCCCAGAATGAAATACTTGAGCATATGTCCAAACGGATGCCGGAGGAGGGAAGGGTCTTTGTCCAGACAGAGAGCGAGCTTTCCGCTATCAATATGGTCTATGGCGCTGCGGCGTCCGGCTGTCGCGCCATGACTTCCACCTCCAGCCCCGGCTTCAGCCTGCAGCAGGAAGGCCTTTCCTACATGGCCGGTGCCGAGATTCCGGCAGTGGCGGTTAACGTGATGCGCGGCGGTCCCGGTCTGGGCTCTATCGGTGGGGCACAGGGCGATTATTTTCAGGCCACCAAAGGTGGCGGCCATGGAGATTACCACCTGATCACTCTGGCCCCGGCATCGGTGCAGGAAATGATGGACTTCACCATGCTCGCCTTCGAGCTCGCCGACAAATACCGCAACCCGGTGATTCTGCTGCCGGACGGATTCCTCGGCCAGGCTATTGAGCCGGTAACCATGCGCGAACCAGTTACGGATTTCCCCGGGAAACCCTGGGCCATCAACGGAGCGGTGGGACGGCCCAAGAATTTCATCAATTCCTTTGCCATGGACCCAGTTAATTACCGTCCCCGCGTCGAGCTTTTACGCCAGAAGCTGGAGAATATCAGCCAGAACGAGAGCCGTTGCGAAGGTATCAAACTCGATGACGCGGAACTGGTCATCGTCGCCTACGGCAGCGCTTTTCGCTCGGCCATGACGGCCATGAAAATGGCCCGCGAGGAGGGGTTCAAAGCAGGCATATTTCGTCCCATCACCCTTTTCCCCTTTCCCGCGGAACCCCTGTCGGCCCTATCGCGGAAAGGTAAACATTTCCTAGTGGCAGAACTGAGCTTCGGCCAGCTGGCCGAGGATGTCAGGCTTTCGGTTAATGCGGATTTCCGGGTAGAGCAGGTCAATCAGTTCGGCGGTGTGCCCATCTCTGCCGATGAGATAATGGAAGCCGTTGCGAGAATCATGAAATAACAGGGTGAGGTTTAAATGGCTCGGTTAGTCGACAAAAAAGTGGAAACGATATTATACCAGCGGCCGGAATCGATGGAAGAACACCCCTTTCATTTTTGTCCCGGCTGCGGACACGGCCTTGTCTTCCGCCTAGTGGGTGAGGTAGTTGATGAGCTGAAACTCAGAGAAAAGGCGATTTGCGTGGCCTCAATTGGCTGCTCGGTAAATTCCTATGAATATTTCAAATTCGACGGGCTTGAGTCGGCCCACGGGCGTGCCCCGGCGGTGGCCACCGCTATCAAAAGGTGTCACCCCCACCTCGTCCCCTTCACCTACCAGGGTGACGGCGACCTGGCAGCCATCGGCACCGCGGAGATTGTGCACGCCTGCGCCCGCGGTGAAAACATTACCACCGTCTTTGTCAATAACGCCATCTACGGCATGACCGGGGGTCAGATGGCCCCCACCACGCTTCTCGATATGTACTCGACTTCAACGCCGGCCGGTCGAAAATCACCTCTGGCCGGCTATCCCATCCGCGTCTGTGAGATGCTATCGGCCCTAGAAGGCCCGGCCTATATTGCCCGCGTTGCCGTGCACAGTCCGGCCGCGGTAAGAAAAGCCAAGCAGGCGATAAAGCTCGCTTTTCGCACCCAGTTGGCCAACCTGGGAATGTCACTGGTCGAGGTGCTGTCCCCATGCCCGACCAACTGGCGGGTGGAGCCCATTGAGTCCATGGAATGGCTGGCCAAAAACATGCTTCCCCACTACCCGCTGGGAGAATATAAGGTGATTGACGCCGTGGCGGCGTTGAAGAAAGAGGCCAGCCATGCATGAGGAAATCGCTATCGGTGGCTTTGGCGGACAGGGAGTGCTGTTCCTCGGGCGGTTGCTTACCGAGGCTGCTTTCAGGGAAGCGCGCGAAGTGGTATACATGCCTTCTTACGGTGCCGAGAAAAGGGGAGGTACAGTATGGTGCAACGTCACCATCTCCGATGAGCGCATCGGCGCTCTGTTTATCTCAAGGCCCACTGTCGCCGTGGCCATGAATTCTGCTTCCCTGACCAGGTTCGAAGGAACCAGCAAACCGGGCGGACTGCTCGTGGTTAACCGGACACTGATATCGGAAACAGTTGCACGGAACGATATCGATGTGGTTTACGTCCCTGCGAATGACCTGGCGGCAGAGGTCGGGGATAGTGGCATCAGCAATCTGGTGGTCCTAGGTGCGCTCCTTGCTTGCCGTCCGGTCGTCTCTCTGGATAGTATTCACAGGATTATGGAGGAGACGCTTACCAAGAAGCAGAAGTTATTGGATATGAATCTTAAAGCGCT